>JAZDDC010000132.1:0-12732 GCA_036679565.1 Gemmatimonadota bacterium | reverse complement strand
AATCATGCCGCTTGCATGCAACACCGGCCCCAGAACCGGCACGAGGCTAAATAATTCTTCTACAACGATTTAGCAAGTGCGATATGACAAATGACTTGAAGGAAAATCGGCCCAACGTTTTCCGGGGCCGTCCGGTGGCCCTAGATTTCGCACATGATGAACGGACTCAAGACAGCGGCGCTTCTGGCAGCTCTGAGTGCCCTCCTGTTGATGATCGGGCAAGCCTTGGGCGGTCAGACCGGGCTGGTTATCGCGTTCGGAATAACCATTGTGATGAATTTTGGCTCATACTGGTTCTCGGATAAGATCGTGCTCAAGATGCATCGGGCCAAGGAGGTGGGGCCTGACCACGATCTCTATAAGATCACCGAGGAACTGGCGCAGCGGGCCGGTCTTCCAATGCCGAAAGTCTATATCATCCCAAGTGAGACACCGACCCCTTTGCGACCGGTCGGAGTCCGTTCGCATGCAGCGGTCGCCGCCACCGAGGGGATTCTGAGGATACTACCCAAAGATGAACTTGCCGGCGTGATGGCACATGAACTCGCTCACGTTCAACACCGGGATATCCTGATCAGCTCGGTCGCTGCAACGGTTGCCGCGGCTATTGTCATGGTATCTCGTTTTGCGCTTTTTTTCGGCGGGCGCCGCAACCGTGGTGCCAACCCGATCGTCAGCATAGCCATGATGATTCTCGCACCATTGGCGGCGATGATTATCAAAGCCGCAATCTCACGTGCGCGTGAGTTCGCAGCGGATGCCCGAGGTGCGGAAATCGCAGGACGGCCGGATGGCCTAGCCAACGCACTGCGTCGTAATGGATGCAAGTATGCGACAACGCCCCGCGCCGCCAACGGCCGTGGCCCAAGCGGCAGAGCACATGTACATCATGAAACCGTTTTCTGGCGGCGGCGTGCTCAAACTCTTTAGTACACATCCGCCAACGGACCAAAGGATCGAGCGACTGATGGGCAGATAAGATGGACGCGCCTGCGGAATCAGAGAATATCGAACTCTTTGATTTTTCGATACAGCGTTCGCTCGCCGATGCCGAGACGCTCAGCGGCTTTGCGACGGTTACCACCATTCTCTCTTAGAGCTGCTTCAATGGCGGTCCTTTCCACGTCAGCCATGGTCATCCCGGCACGGTACAGGACGGCCTCCGGCTCTTCTATCTCGGCGGCACTGGTAAGGTCAATTGCCTCGGCGCCAAACCCGGTTTCATACCCAACCTGCGGGCCGATCTCAATAGCCTGCATTCGCGTTGAGGGTTGATCGTCCATGCGCCGGCGTAGCTCTTCGATCTGCATCTTGAGTTCCACCAGCGAATGAAAAATAAACTCTAACTCCTTTCCTTCGAGCCGCGTATCCGACGATGGCGTCGTGATGGTTGGGAGGAGACGGGTCCCCTCTTCCTGAATATCTGTCGGAATGTCCGAAGCGCGGATCTCTTGCCCGGGCGCAAGCACCACCATTGACTCTACGAGATTTCGCAACTGCCTAACATTACCGGGCCAGTGGGCGTTTATGAGCAGTTGCATTGCTTCGGCCGTTATGCCACGAAACGAGCGATTGTGTTCGTCCGACAGTTGCCTAACAAACAGTTTCACCAACAGCGGGATGTCGCTCTTCCGTTCTCGCAGCGGCGGAAGGTAGATGGACAGGACGTTGAAACGGAAATAGAGGTCCTCTCGGAACTCGCCGCGTGCAACACCCTCTTTGAGCGATTTGTTGGTTGCCACAACAACACGTACGTCTACCTGGATCGGCTCCACGCCGCCGACGCGAAAAAAATTCTTGGTCTCCAAAACTCTCAACAACTTTACCTGGGTGGCATGCGGCATTTCTCCCACTTCATCAAGGAAAAGTGTTCCGTCATGTGCCAACTCAAACCGCCCCAGGCGCCGTTCCGCCGCGCCGGTGAACGAGCCCTTTTCGTGACCGAACAACTCCGATTCCAACAACGTATCCGGCAGTGCCGAACAATTGACGGCAATGAAAGGCTTAGAACGCCGAGGAGAGAGGTCGTGAATGGCCTGTGCGACGAGTTCCTTGCCGGTGCCCGACTCGCCTTGAATGAGCACGGTACTCGAAACCGGCGCCATCTGCTCGATCTTGACCAACACCTGTTGGATGGCCGCGCTCTCGCCCATGATGCCCGTCCGGATCTGTAATTCTCGCCGTTGGATGAGGCTATGTGCTACCGACACGATTTCGCGTGCCGCGACTGGTTTTGCCAACCAGTCGGTCAGTCCGAGTTGATGGGCGAACACGGTCGGGTCATGCTCGGTGGATTCGACCAATCCAAGTGTCGATGTCGAGCGCTCCCGAGCCAGTGCCAAAAGGTCCCGCGTCGGACGTTCGTGCAGCCCACCGGACAGCACGACAAGATCAACATTGGACTTTTTGAAGATTGCGGTAGCGTCGTCCATACCAGAAACGAGGATGGTGTGGTCGCCGACGCCCTCAAACGCTGCGTTCGCCTGAACAGCGACTTCGAGATCATCCATGGTAATGAAGATCGTGTTTGACATCAGTGATCCGTAGGTACGTTGCGCAGTATTTCCACCGCGTGTTGTACAAGCGGACCCAGCACCGCCAGTCCGTCGGCAACCCCTCCGGGGCTACCAGGCAGGTTCACGATGAGTGTTTCGCCACGCGACCCTGAAAGACCACGTGACAACGCGGCGCGGGGGAACCTGCGAAACCCTGCGGCTCGAATTGCCTCGACGATTCCCGGTGCTTCCCTGAAGAGTACGGCTCTCGTGGCTTCGGGCGTCACATCCCTGGGGCCCAATCCAGTGCCACCCGTGGTGAGAATCACATCAGCGGTATCATCGTCCGACCACTCCATTAACCGCGCTGCAATCTGATCGCTTTCGTCCGGCACCACCGTACGATCCGCCAACGAAAACCCCGACTCGCCAACCCACGCGGCTATGCATTCCCCCGACTTGTCCTCTCGCGTCCCTGCCGCGCAACCGTCGGACACGGTGAGTATGGCGACACGAACCGTCAATGGCTTTTCTTTGCCATTTTGACGCTGCCGTCCTTGTAAAACGGCATTCGTGTCACCTCTGCGGCGACCCGTTTGCCACGGCAGTCTATCTCAAACGAAGTGCCTGGATCTACGGAGTGTATGGGCATGTAGGTTGTGCCGATGGCCTGTTTCAAGGATGGGCCGTACCCACCACTGCGTACAATATCCACCTTGTGATCCGCAACGTAAACATCGTACCCGTGGCGAGGAATTGCGCGATCCTCATTGACGACAAACCCAACCAACTTTCGAGTCACTCCCCGTGCCTTTATCTGCTCGAGCGCCGCACGACCGGTAAAGGGAGCGCCCTTCCCAAGCTTCACAATCCAACCAAGCCGCGCCTCGTACGGGTTGATCGTGTCATCCACGTCGGTGCCGTGCAACGCGTAGCCAGCCTCGAGCCGCAACGAATCCCTGCAACCGAGACCAACGGGCTGAGCGCGGCCGTGTCCCACCAGGGCGTGCCACATTGTATCTGCACTCTTGGGTCGGAAGTACAGTTCGAATCCATCCTCACCGGTGTACCCGGTTCGTGAAAGAAAACATTCTGTTCCAGCCACCGACCCAACTTCAAACTCGTAATATCCGACCTTCGACAGATCGACGTCGGTAAGCGATTGTACCAGGGGTTCGCTCTTGGGGCCTTGGACTGCCAGGAGTGCCACATCATCGGAAATGTCTTTAATGCGAACGTTGATGCTCCCTTTCCGGTTGACGATCTCTTCGAAATCCCTCTGCCGGTTGGCGGCGTTTACGACAAGCATAACCCGATCGTCAAAACGATAGACCAGACAGTCATCCATCACGGTACCACGTTTTGTGAGAAGGGCGGAGTACTGTGCCTGGCCGTCGCCTATGGCGCCGATATCGTTGCACGTCACACGTTGTACGAAGGCATTTCGATCGGGGCCCGTGATCTCGAACTCGCCCATATGTGACACGTCAAACACACCAACGCCTGTCCGTACGATCTCGTGCTCTTTGGTGATACCAGTCGGGTATTGGACCGGCATTTCGTACCCGGCAAACGGCACCATTTTCGCACCGGCGTTTACGTGTGCTTGGTAGAACGGAGTTCGTTGAAGTTCAGCGTCGCTCATTGTGATTCGCCGTGTAAGAGAGTGACCAGCAACGCTTTTTGCGCGTGCAACCGATTTTCGGCCTGGTCAAAAACGCGAGACTGCTCACCTTCGATGACACTGTTCTCGACCTCTTCGCCACGATGTGCAGGAAGGCAGTGCAAGAAAATTGCATCACGCGCCGC
Source organism: Gemmatimonadota bacterium (assembly GCA_036679565.1). GTDB lineage: Bacteria > Gemmatimonadota > Gemmatimonadetes > Gemmatimonadales > GWC2-71-9 > JAZDDC01. Next base: position 8,428 of record JAZDDC010000132.1, on the reverse strand, counting down.
GAGCTTCATGAGATCATCATCCACTTTGTAACCATCAAACACACGGGCACGCTCACGTGTCTCTTCTTCTTGGCCCATAGACGCCCAGACGTCGGTGTTGATCACGTGAGCACCTCGTACAGCCTCGGCGGGATCCTTGGTCAGCGTGATCCGTGTCAACTCGCCGGCACGTCGAAGGATATCAGAGTCCGGCGCATATCCGTCCGGACAGGCCAAACGTAGCTCCATCCCGGTGAGCGCGGCGGCGTTCAACCATGAGTTAGCCATGTTGTTGCCGTCGCCGACCCAGGCAACAATTTTGTTTTCGAATGTTCCGAAATTTTCCCAGACGGTTAACAGATCCGCCAACAGTTGGCACGGATGGAGCAGGTCGGTAAGACCGTTGATGACTGGCACGGTAGCGCGGCACGCAAGCTCCGCTACGTCTTCATGCGCAAACGTCCGTATCATGATCCCGTCAATGTACCGAGACAAAACACGCGCGGTGTCTGCAATCGGTTCCCCCCGACCCAACTGGATGTCCCGTGAGGACAGGAAAAGGGCAGTTCCACCGAGTTGGAACATTCCGACCTCAAAGGAGACTCGAGTGCGCGTACTACTCTTGGTAAAGATCATCCCCAGGGATTTGCCGTCAAGCGGCCGGACGGGCCCACGTCCAGCCTTGAGATCTGCAGCTAGACGCAACAACCCATTCAGCTCATCCAGTGAAAGATCCGGAATCGCCAGAAAGTCCTTTTGGGGCATTCTTTTCCCAATTCGTAGGTCAAGCGGTGGGTTCTTGACGTGTAAAGTTGGCTGAAGTGAGAACCGCTACAGAATATAGTTCCGGAGATCTTCGTCCTCGACGACCTTCATCAACCGGTCCCGCACCTCTTGGGACTCAAAGACGACTTCCTTCTTTTCTACGTCTGGCAATTCGAAAAGCAGATCGTCCAACAGAGTGGTCATCACGGTATGTAGCCGCCGGGCACCAATGTTCTCGAGACGCTCGTTCACAAGCATTGCAATGCGCGCAATTTCCTTGATAGCACCGTCCGTGAAGTCAAGCGTAGCACCTTCAGATGCAACTAGCGCCTTGTATTGTTTGGTGAGTGCGTTCTCCGGTTCTGTCATGATACGGACAAAATCACCTTCGGTCAGTGTCTTAAGTTCGACACGTATTGGGAACCGGCCTTGTAATTCCGGTATCAAGTCGGAAGGTTTGGAAACGTGAAATGCACCCGCCGCAATAAAAAGAATGTGGTCGGTCCGTACGTATCCATACCGGCTTGTTTGTACGGTGGACCCTTCAATGACGGGCAGCAGGTCACGTTGTACTCCTTCTCGGGAAACATCAGGCCCCGCTTGACCACGTTCACCGGCGATCTTATCGATTTCATCGATGAACACGATTCCGTGGTTTTCGACACGTTCTAAGGCATCATGCACCACATCATCCATGTCAACGAGTTTCTTCAATTCCTCATCAAGCAACATTCGGCGGGCATCCGCGACACGGACGAGACGCTTCTTGTTCCGCTTAGGCAACATCTCCTGGAGCATCTCCGTGAGATTGATGTCCGTTCCCTCCATGCCTTGCGGTGGTTGCAGGAACTCGAGCGACGGAAACGCTTGTTGAGCTATTTCAATCTCTACTTCGCGATCTTCCAGCTTGCCGTCCTTCAAGAGTTTTCGCAATTTGTTGCGAGTACGTTTCCGCCGCTGCACCTCAAGATCTTCTTGCGCGGCGCCATCATTTTCGGGCGCGACATCCCCGTCGGGAGACACCACATAGAGCGCCGGTGCACCTTCGGTTGTTGGTTCGTCACCTGTCTGTTCTGTCGGAGACGTCGGTGGCAGTGGTGCGGGTAGCAGGAGATCGAGCAGACGTTCCTCCACCCGCTCTTCGGCGGTGGGGAAGATGTCATCTTCCCGTTCGCCACGCACCATGTTGATCGCTGAGTCCACAAGGTCACGAATCATCGATTCAACGTCGCGGCCAACATATCCGACTTCGGTGAACTTGGACGCTTCAACCTTGATGAACGGCGCTCCCGCCAGACGCGCCAACCGACGGGCGATTTCTGTCTTTCCAACACCTGTCGGTCCGATCATGATAATATTGTTAGGCACAATCTCATCACGAATGTCATCAGGCGCCTGCGCGCGGCGCCATCGATTCCGCACGGCAATGGCGACGGCTTTTTTCGCTTCCTTCTGCCCCACAATGTAGCGATCCAACTCCGCCACAATCTGGCGTGGCGATAGCTCCTCGAGCCAGGGCTGAGCTTCCTGATCACCAGGTTGTTCAGGTGGGGTCACTGGGGATTTTGTCACGGATTCTATCATGTGTGCTCGGTTCGAATGTGCCGACGTAATCGGGTCGTCATAACGCGACGATATTTATATTGGTATTGGTGTAGAGGCAGATTTCACCGGCAATCTGCAGGCTCTGCTTGACCATGTCTTTTGCGTCAAGCTCCGAATATTTTAAAAGCGCACGTGCCGCTGCAAGCGCGTAGTTGCCGCCGCTTCCAATGGCCAGGATGCCGTCGTCCGGTTCGATCAATTCACCATCGCCGCCAACCACAAGGCTATGCTCTTCGTTCGCGATGGCTAATAACGCATCGAGACGACGTAACACACGATCGCTTCGCCAATCTTTTGCCAACTCGACTGCCGCGCGGGGCAAATTTCCCGGATAGCGTTGCAGTTTTTCTTCGAAACGTTCGAACAGCGTGAACGCGTCCGCCGCCTCACCCGCGAAGCCAGCAAGGACCTTTCCATCGCCAATGGTCCGCACCTTGTTGGCGTGCGACTTCCACACCGTGTCGCCCATGGTAACCTGGCCGTCACCGCCCATGGCCACCTTGCCGTCTCTGCGCACGCAGAGAATCGTCGTTGCATGTAGCTTTGGTCGCCTACTCATCCTTATTGAAAGCCCTTCCCATGCCCGATGGTCTATGCCCTCGGGTGTGCTTGGCGGTAAACGTCTTTGAGGCGCTCGATGCTTGTGTGCGTATACACCTGCGTCGTACTCAAGGAGGCGTGACCCAACAATTCCTGCACAGCCCGCATGTCGGCGCCAGCGTCGAGTAAATGTGTTGCAAAACTGTGTCGTAAGCTGTGCACCTTGAGCCCCGAACCATCATCAACCAGACGGAGGAACCGGTGCACAACGTATTGGACGCCACGTGGTGTCAGAGGCGTTCCCCGCGCCGACAAAAACAGGGAATCTCTGGCCGCTGGCCCAGCCAACTCGTCACGGAGCGGAAGATACCGCCGCAATGCCCGTTCCGCTTGCCGGCCCAGTGGCAAGATCCGCTCCTTCCGTCCCTTTCCACGAACCTTGACCTGGTCCGCCACGATATCCGCATCGACGAGACGTAGGCCGGTGAGTTCCGAGAGACGCATGCCAGTGCCGTAAAACAACTCAAGGATAGCGAGGTCGCGCGCTCCGGCGAATTCGTTCTTTGCCGGTCCCATTGCGATCTTGAACAATTCGTCGATTCGCGCCCGATCCAGAACCTTGGGTAGACGTCGCTCGAGTTTTGGCATCCTGAACGCGGTCATCGGATCCTTGGTCAAGCCGTGACGCCGCCCCAGGTACTTAAAAAAGGATCGCAGTGTTGAGACCGCTCGCGACGCTGAGCGTTTTGCCAAACCACGACGCACTAGTTCGCCAAGAAACGCACGCACGGTCAAGGTGTCGATGGAGTCCCAGGTCCAAACACCCGGCGTGCCTGTGTACCCATCGTTGAATGTCTGAAACGCGTCGAGGTCTCTCCCGTACGCCTTAATCGTATGGGGGGAATCGTTACGTTCTACTCGTAGAAACTCGAGGAACTCCTCGATCTCTGTCCTTCTCTCGACCACGACCGCGTTCACGACACACTCGCCCCGGAAGTTACGGACAAGTCACGCGCAAAATTTTGCATGGTATTCAAGGCACGCTCAACCAACTTCGCCCGGCGTTGTTCCTTGTTCCGGATCTTGTGCTCGAGTGGCGGCAACAGACCAAAATTCGCATTCATTGGTTGAAAGCGCTTTGGCTCCGTATTGTGGACGTAATCGAGCAAACTTCCAAACATCGTGTCGCGTGGAGGCAGTACGGGGTCTTTCCCGTCAAGGACACGGGCGAGGTTAATTCCACACAATAGGCCCACACCAAGAGATTCAGTGTACCCTTCGACACCCACGAGCTGGCCCGCAAAGAAGAGACGCGGGTCATCTTTCGCCGAAAGGTGCGCCGTAAGCACCGCCGGCGAATTGAGGTAGGTGTTGCGATGAACACTCCCGAACCTGAAAAATTCTGCGTTGTTGAGCCCCGGAACAGATCGAAAAACGGTTCTTTGGGCGGAGATTTTCATCCGTGTTTGGAAGCCTACAAGATTCCACATTTGTCCGGCCCGGTCTTCGCGCCGCAGCTGCATCACTGCGAATGGCTCTTTGCCCGTTCGCGGATCAGGCAGACCCACGGGTTTCATAGGCCCAAACCGAAGTACATCGGGTCCGCGACTGACCATCTCTTCAGCGGGGAGACATCCCTCAAAATACGAACCGTTGTCGAAGTCGTGACCTTTGTGTTGTTCCGCATTTAGCAACGCATTCACGAATTCGTAATACTCGTCTCGTGCGAACGGCGCGTTCAGGTAGTCGTCCCCACCTCCCTTACCATACCGCGAAAGTTTGTATAAGTACTCGTGGTCTAACGAGTCGTCAGCGATGATTGGTGCGATGGCATCAAAAAATGCCAGATGATCCGATCCGAGTCGTGTGCGAATACACTCCGCAAGCACATCAGACGTCAATGGCCCCGTAGCTATGATGCCGGGAGACGGAAGTTCCGACATGTGACCGCGAATCACTTTGATGCGAGGATGTGCCTCGATTGCCTCGGTGACATCCTTGCTGAACATCCCCCGATCGACCGCAAGCGCCGCACCACCCGGGACTCGCGTCCGTTCGGCCACTTGCAACAGTAAACTCCCGAGCATGGCCAGTTCCGCTTTGAACAAGCCATGGGCGTTCCTTGTTTCGACAGATTTGAACGAGTTGGTACATACCAACTCCGCGAGACCGTCCGTTTGGTGGGCCGGTGTATTGCGGACAGGCCGCATTTCAAACAGACGCACATCGTGCCCACGTTCAGCCAGTGCCCATGCGGCCTCGCATCCAGCCAGGCCCGCTCCAACTACGGAAACGGTCACGTGTCCGCGTGAACCGTCGTCGTCTCCGGTACGGCAAACTCGTGCTCGCAGTGTAGACATTTCCGAAAATCGCCTCGCGCCTTCGTTAGGCGTGCTTCCGCTCCGACTTTGTTGCAAGTCGGACATACGTCAGCGACCGGTAGATGCCACGTCGAGAAATCGCAATCGGGATAACGCATGCAACCGTAGAACGTCCTCCCACGACGCGTGCGACGTTGTGTTAGATCCCCGATCTCACACACAGGGCACTTCACACCGAGCGGGATGGGTCTTGTGTGTTTACACTCCGGATATTTGGTACAGGCGAGAAACTCACCGTAGCGTCCCGTCTTTATCACCATGGGTGATTTGCACTCGTTGCACTTTTCATCCGTAGGGCGGTCTGGCGGTCGGTCTCTTTTGAGCGGTTTTGTGAATTTACATTCGGGGTAATTCGAACACGCAATGAAGGGCCCAAATCTTCCGCTCTTCACCGTGAGTTTGCCACCGCACTTTTCGCACGGTTCTTTGTCAAGGTCCTTCACGTCATGCGCTTCACGGATCATTGCTTCGGTATCGACGTTCTCCAATGCCTCGGCAAATGGGCCGTAGAAATTCTCCAGTACTTTCCGCCAGCCGAGCGACCCCTCCTCAACTTTGTCGAGTTCGTTTTCCATCTCAGACGTAAATTCGACGTTGAAGATATCAGGGAATCGACTGATCATGACTTTCGCAACCGTTTCACCCAAATCTGTCGGATGAAAACGCCGATCTTTGACTTCGACGTACTCACGGTTGCGGAGCGTGGACAAGATGGAACTGTACGTACTTGGGCGGCCGATCCCGAGACTCTCTAATTCCTTCACCAAACTCGCTTCGCTGAAACGTGGTGGCGGTTCGGTAAAGTGCTGCTTGGGTGTAACCGTCTTGACATCAACGGGGTCACCCTTTTCTAACGGCGGAATCGGAGCAAGCTCTTCTGGACTTTCGCCCTCTTCCACCTCACGTGTTTCCCGATACAGAACCTGAAAGCCGTCAAACTTGACGAGCGAACCAGTTGCCCGGAACAAATATTTTCCTAGATCGAAATCAACGGTCGTCGTGTCATAAACCAACGGTGTCATCTGCGATGCGACGAATCGCAACCAAACGAGTTGGTACAATTTGAATTGATCAGATGACAACCATTTTTTCACGGACTCCGGACTCCGCAACACATCTGTTGGCCGCACAGCTTCGTGCGCGTCCTGCGACCGCGACGCCTTTGTCCGGTACGTATTTGGTTTGGCTGGCAGGTAACGCTCGTCGTGATTTGCGCCGATGTATTCACGAACCGCCTCAATGGCAACCGGCGATACGCGTGTCGAATCGGTCCGCATGTACGTGATGAGACCAACGGCGCCCTCATTGCCGATCTCGACACCCTCGTACAGTTCCTGCGCGGACCGCATAGTACGTTGCGCGGAAAAGCCCAACCGCTTGGAAGCTTCCTGTTGGATTGTACTTGTTGTAAACGGCGCCGCCGGACGTTTCCGACGCTCCCGCCGCGCAACCGAGCTGACGACGAACGGATGGTCCTTTACCTCTCGGACTATTTGGTTGGCATCCTCCGACGAACCAATCTCCGGTTTCTTACCGTCGATCTTGTGAAGCCTTGCGCCGAACTCCTTGTCCTTGGCCTCGCATGCCGCGTGAATTGACCAATACTCCTGAGGTTCGAACACGCGGATTGCGGACTCCCGCTCGACGAGGATCCTGAGTGCCACAGTTTGCACACGGCCCGCCGACAACCCGGTCTTTACGGATTTCCAAAGCAATGGGCTGGCCTTGTACCCAACTAAGCGATCCAGAATTCTACGCGCCTGCTGCGCATCGACCTTTTGCACGTCGATACTGCCGGGGTTGGCGATTGCAGCGGTCACCGCGGACCGAGTAATCTCCCGCAGGAGAACCCGATGGATCTCAGCTGAGGTTCCCAGCTGATCTGCCACATGCCATGCGATGGCCTCCCCTTCCCTGTCAGGGTCAGTTGCCAAATAGACCGCGACAGAGTTTTTGGCAGCCTTTTTCAGCTCCGCGAGATTCTTACCCTTACCGCGAATGGTGACATATTTGGGCGTAAACCCGTCATCCACGTCGACGCCGAGTTCACGTTGCGGTAAGTCCCGAAGGTGGCCTACGGTGGCTTTCACCGTATAGTCCTTGCCGAGATATTTGCCGATAGTCCTTGCTTTTGCTGGTGATTCTACAACCACCAGAGAACTCTTCTTCTTTGCCATCTTTTTCCTTCAGGCCGCTACCTAAACCCCACAGAGGGTAGCCACCCAGTCTCAAGACTGATTCAAAGCGCTCCCATTAGGGCCACGGCCTAGATGGGTGACATCACCCAGCTAGGCCGTTCGACAAGACCTTACAGCACAATCACTTATGTGCATTATCGCCGACGAGAGCCTGGAGGCGCGCCGAGGCGCATTATTACAACGGGCTATTCATTCGCGCAAGTTCGGCCACTCTGCGGGCTACTTCGAGCGGGCTCAAACCGTCCGTGGCAACCCTCAGATCGGCACCAACGTAATAGCGCTCCCTATTCCTTAATAGTTGTTCCATGGCCAGGAGTTCCTGCCCACGGGGTAATAGCGGTCTTCCACCGTCCTGCGAAACGCGGGCCGTGGCGACGGGCGGCGAGGTTTCCAGGTAAACACACACCCGCCCCTCAAGACGCAGGGATAGATTGCCAGCGTGGGCGGCCCAACCTCCACCGGCGGCCACAACAGCCGGCGTTGGCCGATCCAGCTGCTCCAGGACCGCCTCAGATTCGAGAGTCCGAAAGTAGGCCTCACCCCGTTCCCGAAACAGCGTCTCAATGGGAACTCCCGCAATACGCTCAATCTCTCGATCCACGTCGATAAAGGGCATTTTCAGTAAATTAGCCAATAGCGGCCCAACGGTGCTCTTCCCCGATCCCGGCAAGCCGATCAGGAGTACGTGTTGCTGCAGCTCCAGGCGGACAGGTGTCAATCGTCGTCCGGTTGCGAGAGATTCGGTCGCGCTGCCCCTTGAGCGGGCCAGCGGTTGGAAATCCGGTCCACGTAGGCGCGGTACGCCACCATCAAATCAGCCATCGTGTCGCCACCAAATTTCTCCAAACACGCATCCGCCAAAACGATGGCAGCCATTGCCTCAGCGATAACGCCGACCGCGGGCACGGCTGTGGTGTCGGAGCGTTCGGATTGGGCTTTCGCGGCCTCGCCCGTCTCGAC
>JAZDDC010000131.1:0-13469 GCA_036679565.1 Gemmatimonadota bacterium | reverse complement strand
GACCGAGGTCAAACCTTGCTTATCGTGCGTATTGTTAATAACACCTGTAAGGCCTTAACGCGACTTCAATGTGAAAGAGGGGGCTCTAAGCTGAAATCACGTCGTCTCAGGGCGAGCAGCGCGGGCGTGGCTCGTGAGATGACAGGGACAGCTAACTGCTCCGTTGGTCCTAGCCGCGACGAATCGGCTTGGACGCTCGGCCCCGACCGCCTGGAGAGTGTTTTGTGGGGGCACGAGTGCGGCAGTCCGACACTCACTACCCCGGCGAACCTCCAGACCGCCAACTCATCGTACGCTGGAGTTGTATCGAGTCGGGACGCCCGGATTCGAACCGGGGACCCCCTGAACCCCATTCAGGTGCGCTACCGGACTGCGCTACGTCCCGATTTTGAACCGCCAGCTTTCAACCGCCAGCTGTTCTTTAATTATGACCGTAACCCCACAACCGTTCTCGCCCCACCCATCGCAGCGATGTCCAATCAATCGCGGAGCCGAGAAAGCTAACCCTCCGTTCGTTTATCGCCCAGGGGTCGGAAAACCTTAGATTCCGAACACCATGCTGACGCCGATGTTCAACAGCGAAAGCACCAGACTGCCCAGCAGTGCCGGCTTGAATCCCTTCACCTGAAAACCGGTCACCAGAGCCGACGTGAGCATCAACATCCCCGCGTTCACGACGATCAAGAACAGACCAAGCGTCAATATGGTGAGCGGGAGCGTCAACATGACCAGAACGGGACGCACGAATGCGTTCGCCAGGCCAAGTACTAGCGCGCCGATTATGGCGGTTTTGCCACCTTCAACCTTGATCCCTTTCACCAACTGGCTGACGAGCATCAAACAGCCCGCAGTCACCAGCACTTGGATGAGGAATTGCATCGTATCCGTCCTTATTGTTGGGTTCTAGTAAGCATCCAGTTGAAACGACGGCAAAAGATGGTTACGAGTTTCGCACGAGGGTGGGCCCCGCACCCCTATATAATGAATACGCCGGACAAACTCCGCTAGGTACCTCACCAATTGGTCACCCAGCGCTCCAGTCAATGCCGAGAACGACTCTCCACAGGGCGTCTCGGCGGTTATGTTCTTGTGCCTTCTCGCCGTTAAACCAGGGAGCATGCATAACATGCCACGCTTAAATGTTTTCTCGTTTCTGATTCTCATCGGTGCCCAAATCGCATGCTCCTCTGCAAACGCGGATAACATGCCGAGCCCGGAAACCCAGGCCTCGACCCAGGACTCCGCTGGCCGCAACGGCGACGACGGCATAAAACCGTATAGTGATGTGATCACGGACGCCGCCGTCACCGACTCCGGGTTATTTCACGTGCATTGGGTGGACGAGGATCTCTTTTTTGAGATCCCGTTCGATATGTTGGAACGCGAGATGTTGCTTGTCTCCCGCATAGCACAGACGGCAACCAACGTCGGATATGGTGGCCAAAAGACCAACACCCAAAGTGTGCGTTGGCAACGACGGAACAAAGACGTATTGCTCAGAATCATATCGTACGTGAATGTTGCCGATGATTCGCTGCCCATTCGGGAGGCGGTGGAAAGCTCTAACTTCGAGACAATCATCCGGTCGTTTGACATCGCTGCGTTCAACGAAGACTCCACGAATCTCGTCATCGATGTGACATCACTTTATTCAACCGATGTTCCGGTACTCGGACTGCAGGCAAGCCGCCGGACACAGTACAACGTGCGCCGTCTCGACCCAAGTCGCACCTATATTCGGTCGGCACAGAGCTATCCGCAAAACGTCGAGGTCAAACACGTCCTGACGTATGAAGCCCAAGACCCGCCGGACAACGCATCAACGGGGACGTTGTCTCTCGAGATGAACCAATCGATGATCGTCTTGCCGGCCAATCCCATGCAACCAAGGTTGTGGGACGATCGTGTGGGATTCTTTTCGCTCACGCAGACGGATTACGGCGTGGACGCACATCGGGCGACGCAAAGACGTTACATCACGCGATGGCGTCTCGAGCCGAGCGATCCGGCGGCGTGGGGGCGTGGGCAATTGGTCGATCCCGTCAAGCCGATTGTGTACTACATCGATCCCGCAACCCCGGAAAAGTGGCGTGCGGCCCTCAAGCAGGGCGTCGAGGATTGGCAGGTAGCATTCGAAGAAGCAGGTTTTCGTAACGCAATCATGGCCCGCGATCCGCCGACCGCCGAAGAAGACCCCGAGTTCAGTCCAGAAGATATTCGATACTCGGTGATTCGATACTTCCCATCCAACGTGCAGAACGCTTCGGGCCCTCACGTACACGACCCGCGCACCGGTGAGATATTGGAGAGCGACATCAACTGGTATCACAATGTGATGAACCTGTTGCGCAATTGGTATTTCGTTCAAACCGCTGCAGCGAACCCCGACGCACGCCACGTCAAGATGAGCGACTCAACGATGAGTGAACTCGTGCGTTTCGTCTCCGCACACGAAGTGGGTCACACGTTGGGGTTGCAACACGCCATGAAGTCGAGTGCAGCCTATCCGGTGGACTCGTTACGCACGTCATTCACATGCCGCATGGGGACGTCACCGTCCATAATGGACTACGCGCGTTTCAATTATGTTGCGCAGCCGGGCGATGACGTGTGCTTCATGCCACAGATCGGGCCGTACGACAAATGGGCCATTCGTTGGGGATATCGCCCGGTCCCAACGGCCAACTCGGCCGATGCTGAAAAGGCCACGCTCAACCAGTGGGTACTCGAGCACGACGAACCCCTCTACTGGTACGGCACAAGCCTGCAGTACGATCCAACATCACCTTCAGAAGCGTTGTCAGACGACCCTATTCGCGCAAGCGAGTACGGCATCGAAAACCTCAAGCGAACCGTTGCTAACCTGCTGGACTGGACATACGAGCAGGGGGAAGACTACGCCGACCTACAAGAGTTGTACAACAATGTGATTGGCCAATGGAATCGCTACATGGGCCATGTTGCGGCCGTCGTTGGCGGTGTCTACCGCAATCCGAGAGTACAGGGACAAGGTGGCGAGTTCTACGAGATCGTGCCACGAACTAAGCAGCAAGACGCCATGCGGTTCTTTGCCGAACAGGCGTTTGCTACGCCGCAATGGATGATCAACAACGATATCCTTTCGAAAATAGAACATGCCGGGGCGGTGGAGAGAGTACGCCAACGACAGGTAGGCGTGGTAAACAATATGTTAGACCCGTCCCGCATGGCTCGCTTGATCGAAAGCGACGCGCGATATGGCAGCGATGCCTACAGCTTGGCCGAGATGATGACCAGTTTACGCGAGGGAGTTTGGACGGAACTTTCGGCTGGAAGATCGATCGACCCGTACCGGCGCAACTTGCAGCGAGGGTACATCGAGCGGATGGGATGGCTGATGAACGAAGAGCCAGAAGCGCCGCCAGCGTTTTTTTCCCGGCAACTAACCCCGGTCGATGTCAGCCAATCCGACATTCGACCATTCGTACGCGGTGAACTAAACGTCATAAAAGGTCAGATCCAAACAGCACTGCGCCGTCGTCTGGATACGCCCACGCGGTATCATCTCGAAGACGTCGTCGTCAGGATTGACGACATTCTGGATCCAAGGGGGTCCTAACGCACACGGGGTCATCGACGATGTTACGAGAACGCCCCGCGAGTGCGAACCCGCGGGGCGTTAGGACACCCGGCCACCAACAAAAGTGATGTTCTATCGAACCCTGAACCGTTCGAACAGTTGGTCGTGCTTGTTGTTTTTTGGATTCACTTCCCTGCCACCTACCCACATGCGTTCTATTCCAGTCAGTATCTGGAGTGGATCTCCATCAGTCACGAGAATGTCGGCGCGCTTCCCCGTCTCAATACTTCCCGCGTCAATACCGAGAATCTCTGCGGCATTCAACGTGACAGCCCGTAGCGCACCTGCCTGAGACAGTCCGTACGCTACCGAATGAGCGGCATGGTAAGGTAGGTTGCGAACACTGGCGTCGCTTCCGGTACCAAAAGCAAAGTGGACACCCGCGGCCTCCAAGACACTAGCATTCCGGAAATTCGCGGTAAGCGATTCATCCAAATTTCCAGAAGGTGTATACGCAGACGTCACGATAACGGGCATCCGGCGTTGGGCCAGCTCGTCGGCAATCTTCCACGCTTCGCTACCGCCTACAACAACTGGCTTGATTTCGGGGAACGAATCGGCAAAAACAAATAGCGTTTTGATTTGCCATTCACTGTCCACGCGGAAAAACACAGGTAACTCGCCACGCATGACTGGGGTCATTGCGTCCATGAGCACCGACTCACCACCCCATACGTTGGCCTCGAACGGCGCGGTTGGATCGTCGCTCACTGACGGATTCTGCGTATACACGCGGGCACGTTTGAAGAACCGCACCAGATCCTCCATGCGTCTTCCCGTGAGTGTCGGGGTCTTTTCTTCATCATCGTCGTCTTGCCGCGCTTCGACACGGGCGTCTGCCTCGACTTCGTACAGCAGAGGATTATCCGATTCGGCAATCCCGCCATGTACGTCGTCATCGCTGGAGACCGACATCCAGTTGCCTGTCTGCCCACTTCCCTCGCGAGGTGCGGGGAAGTTCACGGTGATCGCCGCTTCCGATTTCACGGCCACCTTTTCCCAGGTATCACCGTCATTAAAGGCGATTACCGCCGCGGTGCCTTGCACCATGCCCGACGTCTGCGCCGTCAACACCGTGGTTATTCCGTTCGCGCGCGCCACATTGAGACTTGGGTAGTGCGGCATAACACCAACGATGGCGCGGATATGTGGGTTGTATTGTCCCAATTCACGTTGATCGGTTGCTTGCCCAACGGCGCCAAACTCCAACAGGCCCACCGTGGTCAATGGATCGATCATACCCGGATAGACATGTTTTCCGCTCACGTCGATGCGTGTTGCACCCGTCGGCACGTTCACCTGGCTTGCCGGCCCCACATCTACAATGCGGCCCGATTGGAAAACCACCGTACCATTGCGAATTGGGGCTGAGGACACCGTGTGGACCGTACCGCCAACAAGCGCGATTACCTGATCCTGATCCAACTCGGCGGCACCATTGCCGTTGGACCCACCGTTGCCACCGTTAGCACCATCGTTGCGAACGCCAGACCGATTCAAAGAGATCGGTGTCGTCGGAGCTATCGCGGCAACCTCAGGAAAAACGTTGAACGGTTGATCTCTGGTCCCCATCTCGTCGGACGCATCGTAATAGACAATGCCGTCCACGATGGTCTTTTCGACACGTGCATAACTATTGAAAGGTGAAGCGGTGAGGAGAACAACGTCTGCCTCTTTACCTTCTTCCAACGAACCGACCTTATGATCGATGTACATCATCCGGGCCGGATTGAGTGTCAGCATTCTGAGCGCGTCCAGCTGAGAAACACCGCCATACTTTACGGATTTAGGGATCTCAAGGTGCATGAAACTTTGCAACCAGGGAATGTCGGAATTGATTCCGGTAAGTACGCCATGCTGCTGCATGATCGCGGCATTGTGCGGGATGGCATCGTACGCCTCACGCTTATACTGCCACCAGTCAGTGAAAGTGGAACCGGCCGCGCCGTGTTGCGCCATTTCGGTTGCGACTCTGTAACCTTCTAAGACGTGCGTGAACACATCGATCTTGAACCCAAATCGTTCCGCGACTCGCATCAACATCAAAATCTCATCACTTCGATACGAATGAGCGTGTATGCGAATGCGACCGTCCATGATATCCACGAGTGCTTCCAATCGGAGATCGCGGCGCGGCGGCACACGGAAATCACGCGGGTTCGAATCGTAACGTTCCCATTCGGCCTTGTACGCCCGGGCCGCAGTAAACGCCTCTACATAGACAGCCTCGACACCAGGCCTGGATCGCGGGAACCGGCTGTTGGCATTTTGGGGAGAACTCTTCCGTGTCACGTTTTCCCCAAGCGCAAACTTCACGAATCTTGGCGCACCCGGTATCAATAACTGATCACCCGCATCCATGCCCCAGCGGGTCTTGATGACCGCGCTCTGACCACCGATGGGGTTGCTACTGCCGTGCATGAGCCGAGCCGTGGTTATGCCACCGGACAACGCCTGATAAATGCCATAGCTCTCCGCGTCGAGCGCATCAAGCACGCGAACCTCCGGTACGACGGGCGCCGACCCCTCGTTGGTTGCGGACATCGCGATATGCGAATGCTCGTCCACGATTCCCGGCATTGCATGAAATCCCGCACCCTCGATAACCGTCACACCATTGGGAGCCGTCAGGCCCGTACCAATAGCCCGAATGATGCCATCTCGAATGAGAATCGAGGCTCCAGGAATTGGCGCACCTGCGGCCGTCCAAACAGTATCGATATTTGATATGAACAAATTGCCCGTCGGGTAATCAGCAGTACCTTCAGCCAATTGTACATCGAAGTTGGGGCGCTGTTGCGCAAGGGCCGGTGTTACCGACAGCAAAAGCGTCACACCAGTCAAAAGCAACTTCGTCACTGTTCTCACCGATTTCACTTGGCACCTCCCGGATTCTTGGTACCTGACAACGTGAAGGGTCCGAACGGGCTCTCTCCCGTTCCGGACACGCCGTCACCCTCGACAGTCCCCTCCCCAGTCAGTTCTATTTCCTGGCCGCCGGCTGATATCGTTATCGTGAACTCCATTTTGTTGCCGGTAACTCTGCCGCGAACGGGTGCACTTCCGAATTGATCGCTGGACGCCGAACCGCTGAACGTGCCATCCGCATCCATATTGAGATTCGTTTCGAGTTCGAACTCCATCCCCCCGCCTGTAAGCGTCAGCGTCCAATCGCCGGTCACATTTACAGTAGGAGCTTCACCACCACCGCCGCCACCCGATCCCTCTTCATAACCGCCTTCCACAAAGATGTGAGCGATCTCTGTGTTTTCGCTGAAGATGGGCCCTGACATCGCGATGAACGTGGCCGTCATCCCCTGCCCGATCCGTGTGACGGACGGGATCCCGAGCATCTCGGCCGGAACCGTCGTAATGGATTGCAACGCGATGTCGGCGGGAAGTCCATACTCGATGGAGACTCGGGCGGCGTCCAGGATATCGCCGTCACCACCACCTGAGGAGATCGCAAACCTAACACCGGCGGCGGCCAACCTGCCCGCATTCGCCCTGACGTCCTCGATGCGCTGTTTCTCGCGCGCAGCGCCGGGTTCTAACGGTTTATTGACAGATTCCGAGTTTGTAGAATCCGCACTTGTCGAATCCGCGTCGTCCGGCTTCCATTCGTTTGGTTTGGGGAAGTCGCCATCGAGAATCACGGGAATGTTCTTCCAAGCCAACTCATCCGCCACACGCCAAGCCTGATGGCCACCCACGATGATAGGCCTGAAGCCGTACTCGTCGGCAAGTTTCAAAACACGACGAATATCCTCCGCTCGATTGGCGGAGAACAAAACGGGGAAGACACCGGCCATTGCCTCGCGTAGAATCTCATAATCTGGATCGAACGCCGGAAGACTGAGTCCATTAGGGTTTTCGTCGTGCGCTTGACGAATAGAGAGATCACGCCGCGCATCTTCAAAAGCTTGCCGCATGTACGCGATGATTCCAAATAGCGTACCGGGATAGACACCCTGGCCTGCCTGAAACGCCATTACGAGTCCAACATTGTTGTTCACAACCAATTGCCACGGACGATCGACATCCGTGCGATGAACAATCGCGGCAGCCAAACCGGCGAGTAGTGCCCCGTCCGGAAGAATACCGGAGGCTACGACCCCTTTGCTTCGTTGCTCCTTCCCACCTGCGCCACCCTGGTCGAGGTAATCGACCACTCGGCGGTGCGCCAACAAACCTTGGACGTCTCGTGGTGCATCCCACGATCGGACGCTGTCCTCGCGCTCTATGTCCGGGAAGGCGACTTCCGCTTGACCGTTGGCGTCAACGATCCCCGAGTAGACGAAGAGAGAGTCACCGTCTAGCAAGAGGGCATCGCCAGGAATCTCGATTGCTGGTCCCATAGCTTCGATCACACCATTCCGCACGACTATGCTGACATCCGCCTCCTGACGCCCGTCGGCGTGTACGACCGTTACACTTTGAAGCGCGTATGCAGGTGGCGGTGGCGACTCCCGAAACTGCGCGGCCACATTCCTGGGGATCGACAAAAAGGCCAAGCACATGCCGATCGCCCCAGCAATCAATGATCGTTGTATCATCGAATGATTAACTCGGCTGAAGTATTTGAGTTTGAAAGCACGAAGAGTCAAATGACCCATGGCGCGCTCGGGTGTCAAGGCACCCAACGCATGGGGGATTAAGTCGATACCGTTGCAATCCCCGAGACTTGTGGTTAGGCCACTCAGGCCAAGAGCCGCCAAAACTGCGCGACCAAGAAGCAGGTAGCGATACCCATCACGACAGGAAGAATACCGGACACGGTAGTCCACTTCAAACTGACACGGTAGTCCACTTCAAACTACGGGTCTCACGGTAAATCGTATAAAGAGTTGTCGAGCACGGATTGTGTAGCAGACTGAAGAGCATCAGGTTGATGCCGGTCAACAATGTCCAACCACCCGCAACCAACACCGCTCTCGTTTCCACGCTTGAGTCCAACTCGAACATCACACCAACACCTTCGGGGTTTGTCACACCTGCTGTCATCACGGTCAGCATCAACACCGTCGGGATGATGATCTCATTTGCCGGGATGGCAACGATGTATGCAAGCATGATCACGCCGTTCAACCCAATCAACACGCCAAACGGATCGAGAAACGACACAGCGTGTACCGCGATACTTACCCCGGAGACGGTTATGTTGGACATCAACCAAATCACGGCTCCTGCAGGGGCCGCAAATACAACGGCCCGCCACAGCACGATCAATGTGCGGTCAATGAGTGACGTATAAAGGGTTTGCAGAACACGCGGCGGTCTGTATGGTGGCAACTCCAAACTAAACGTCGTGGCCTGTCCGCGCAGGACGGTCTGCGACAAGAGCCATGAAACACCAAACATCGCAATCATACCGAGCACCGCGATGGCAACAACTGCCGCCGCCGATACCAAGCCAGCCAACTGCGACGGCACCAACGCACCAATAAATATTGTGGCGATCAATATCTGCGTGGGCCAACGCCCATTACACAACGAAAAATTGTTCGTAATGATGGCGATGAGCCGTTCCCTGGGACTGTCAATCACTCGCGTTGCCACCACGCCGGCGGCGTTGCAGCCAAAGCCCATGCACATGGTAAGCGCCTGTTTGCCATGCGCGCCGACCTTCTGGAACATCGAGTCGAGATTGAACGCGACGCGAGGCAAGTAGCCAAAGTCTTCCAGCAGTGTAAACAACGGAAAGAAGATGGCCATGGGAGGTAACATGACCGCCACAACCCACGCTGTGGCCAAATACACTCCGTCAATGAGGAGCCCGTCCAACCAGAACGGCAGACTGAGTGCCGCCGCAGCATCTTTCAGCACGGGGTGAAAATTGTCCAACAACAGTGTGGCAAGCATACCGGACGGCACGTTGGCTCCGGCGATGGTAAGCCAAAATACCACCGCCAAAATGAACAACATCGTTGGGAACCCCAGCCACCGACTTGTCAACAAACGATCCAGAGTAGCATCGAGGTCGAATCGAGGTTTACCGTCCCGCGACGTGCAACGCTCGGCGATGCCCTCGGCTTTCTTGTAGATATTCTCGACGATCGCGTCACGAAACCCGGATGGCAACTGCCAACGAAGATTGGCGGCTATGTCCAGTAAGTCACTAACTTCCGCCGACGGATTCTCCTCTCGATCCCTTACGGTTTCCGGTATGAGTGCACCGGATTCGATACCACCGAGGTCGCCAGCACGCAACGCGTGCTCGACACGCGTGTCTCCACCCAAGAGGCGAAGCGCAACCCACCGTGGTTTGGATAACGTTGGAAACGCCGATTCGATATGTGTGCCGAGTTCGGACACAGCACTTTCAACCGCTGGCGCCTTGTAATCCACTTGAGTTGGAGTGGTCGTCACGGAGCCCATCGCCACGGCGTGCATGGCTTCGAGCAGCTTCGGAATACCACGGCCACGACGTGCAACCGTTGGCACCACAGGCACGCCAAGTTCGGCGGATAGTTTATCCACATCGACATCAATGCCATGTCGTCGTGCTTCATCCATAAGGTTGAGACACACAACGACACGGTCTGTGACTTCGAGAATCTGTACAACAAGGTTCAGATTTCGTTCCAGCCGTGTGGCATCGACGACAACCACAGTCACGTCGGGCTGGCCGAACAAAAGAAAGTCCCGTGCAACCTCTTCGTCCGCACTGCCCGCGTCCAACGAATAGGTTCCGGGCAGATCGATAATCTTGACACGCTTGTCCTGATTGTCGAACGAACCTTCCGCGCGCACAACGGTTTTACCCGGCCAGTTACCGGTATGTTGTCGCAGACCAGTCAACGCATTAAAGACTGTGCTCTTACCCGTATTCGGGTTTCCCGCCAACGCAACTAGGTAGTCCCATTTTCCCACACGCACGCCAAGCGCGACGAGATTCTCGGCCCGGTTTTGATGGCACCCCGCGCACGGCGTCGTTGCTATCACTTCAGGAAACCTTCACCGCGGATTCTTCCGCGGAGCTTATCTGTATCGAATCGGCTTGCTCGTGCCGCAGCGCAACCATGGCACCACGTATATCGTACGCGACGGGTTCGCCAAGCGGACTCTTGAGTTTGGCCTTGATCAGTGTACCGGGAACCGCGCCGAGGTCTAACAATCGGCGACGCTGCACACCACGACACGAGGCAACAATCCCCAGCACACGGCCGGTTTCTCCCACCCGAAGGTCCGACAACTTGCGGCTAACTCCTTCGGTCACATCATCCACACGTGTGGGGACGATCGTGATGCTGGCGGCGACAACCGGATCGAATTGGTGTTCGCGGCCATCGGCCGAGAACCGAACCTTGTCGTCACTCGACTCCAATAACTGAATGTGCATGTTTGGACTTAGCCCTGCATGGACGAGCTGCTGATATACCTCGGCCGGTTCGTCCTCAAGATGAACGATCCTCGCCGCGCGTCCGGCCGTATAGGAAGTGAGCGCCACACCCAACTTGGGCGGCAACTGGCCAGCCGCCGTTGGAATGGGATCACCGTGAGGATCGTATGGCGGATGACCCATGCCCGCCGCCAATAGGTCCGCATCCTCGGCAGACAGCGTATGCTCACGAACCTCCGCCTGATCGTGCCAATCCGACGGATTCACCCCGGTTCGCTCCGCCAAATACTGCTCCCAAAGACGATGGGTGCGCAGAATGCGAAGCGCGTACTCGCGCCCCGCCGCGGTCAAAGCGAGGGTGGGCGTACCCCGACGCGAACTGAGTTCCACTAGACGGGATGAATCCAATCGCGCTACGAGCTTCACCGCTTCAGATCGAGGAATCTCAAGGACCCCCGCAAGACTCTCGATGGTACACGAGGTCCCCTGATATTCCGCGTTAAAAACGTGCTTGAGGGAATCCTCTATACGGACACGTTCAGTAGCGGGTACCAGCCTCAACAAACGTGAGGCTAACCCCCAATTGGGCCAAAACAGGACGACCAAAATCACGGTGACCAATGAGAAAACCGCGAGGGCTAAACCCGGATCGGGCATAGTACTCCATCTTTGAAATTAGGTCAGACTAATTATAGACTGCGTGACCCCTAATATCAAGGAGTGCGCGGTCGTGGGACAATGGTTTTAAGGGAATCTCTCCGGAAACCCCATATCCCCGTGCCAGAAACGGACCGCCATTGGCCTGACGCTTGCAACAAGCCGAAGTCCCTGTCAAGATCACTATACTCGGGCTTCACCCCTCTCGAGAGTTTAGCCGCACTCGAAACGGGCATGGGCCGCTGACCGCGCGTGACGACCGAGACAAAGCGTTCCGCATGTGAATACTGAAAAACTGGACCAACGGCTCTGGAGACCGCATGGTCGAACACGACCAAAGCGGAACGCAGGCGCAGTTTGCCCCAAACGCGAGGATGACGCGCTCCACGATGTCTGAAACTCGAATCGACTCGCCCCACAAGACCGCCGATGTGCGAACGGTCACGTTTCCTCGAGGAGACGCACAGAGTTTCATCACGGAGATGAAACGTCGCGTGCATGCATACTTTGAGACAGCGGGCATCTCGCAAAAGGCGAACACGCGGATGGTCCTCAAGACCATCATCATGGCATCGATGGTGGCCGTTCCCTATCTCTTGATCATGACCAACCGTCTGTCACCATGGGTCATGCTGGGACTTTGTGTGGTGATGGGGATCGGCGTGGCAGGCTGCGGATTTGTAATTGCCCACGATGCATTACATGGAGCCTACTCCTCCAACAATAAAATAAACGCAGCATTAGGGTTGGTCTTCGACATAAACGGCGGAAGCAGCTACATGTGGAAAATCACACACAACGTGATTCACCACACGTACACCAATATTCAGGGGATTGACGAAGATCTCGAAGTGTCCCCCCTACTCCGACTCTCGCCGACGTCCACGCATCGGCCCATGCATCGGTACCAACACCTTTACGTTCTTGCCGCGTACAGTATGACTACGCTGTTTTGGGTCTTTGTCAAAGATTATCAGTACCTGCTACGCCGCGACCTTGGCCCATACCGGAAGATCACGCATCCAAAGGGCGAAATTGCAAAACTCTTTGTCATGAAGGCCATCTACTATTTTTATATCATCGCCATGCCTTTGCTCTTCCTCGACGTGGCGTGGTGGCAGGTCCTTATCGGTTTTGTGGCCATGCACATCACATCTGGCTTAATCCTCAGCCTCGTTTTCCAACTCGCACACGTTATTGAGGGCCCGGTACAGTTCGCGGCCGACGAGCAGGAGACGATGAAGGATGCGTGGTTCGTGCATGAGATGAAGACCACGGCAAACTTTGCGCGTACAAACAAATTGTTATGTTGGTACGCGGGTGGCCTGAACTTCCAAGTCGAACACCATCTTTTCCCCCGAGTGTGTAGTATCCACTATCCGGCCATCAGCCAAAATGGGGTTCCCTACCATCACCACCCCACGCTCTGGGGTGCAATTCGGTCACATTGGCGGATGCTGAAAATATTTGGCGATCCCCATGCCGCCCCGTTTGCGGCCAACACCTAAAAATGGTGCGCACTTTCTTGTCGGAACGAGCCGTGCCCGGCCGGAGCATCAGCCGAGCACGTTAGCTTCGTTGCTGCTGGCCAAGTCCTACCTAGAACTTGTTATCGACTGCTGAGTGAATCCAAACGACATCCGTACTGGTTGTCGATATCCACGAAGAACGCCCTGTTGTTCGTCCAGTTGCCGGGGTTTTGTGAGAAACCGGGCTGAGGTGATGCTTTCATATGGGAAGTGACAAAAGCAGCCGGATTCCCTCAACTCACGGTCTCGGTAGCAAGATTTGAGCAGGTCTTGACAACAAGGGTGTAGGCGGTTGGTATCATGCCTGCACAGTCGCAGACCT
>JAZDDC010000130.1:0-2785 GCA_036679565.1 Gemmatimonadota bacterium | reverse complement strand
GGAGGTCGACCGAGTACTCAAGGTCATCGGCGGTGATGTCAATATTCGATGGAAACACATTGCCCCCGACTCGAAATCCAATACGGGACCCCGCGGAGACCGCCACATCGACACCCAACCCCAGTGTTCCCACGTGGGCAGCTACCCCAACGCCTTGAGCGCTCAGTGGAACGGACGCGACCAACAAAGACAAACCAACTATTAACGACCCACGCATCTTGCCCCCAAAAAATTGACGAAGCGTTCTCACTGCAATCACCGTACCGTCCGGCTGAGCGCCCACAAAACGGTCCCTTCAATGGAACGATACCAACGGTACCGGCGCATATCGAGCTAAACTAGACTGGCTTGGCGTCGAGGGCTCCCCGTGGCCGCTCTTTGTCGTCATGTTTTGAGGAGCCCCGTTATCCCCGATCCCTCGACGCCCATGGATGCAGAACGCTGGAAAAGAATCAGTGCGTTGTTCCACGCGGCTCGTAGTCAGGAGCCTGCCAAGCAGAAGGACTTCCTGCGAGCCGAGTGCGGACAAGATACGGTACTGCACCAGGAGGTAGAAGCTCTCCTCGATGCGGAACCCAAAGTTGGTCATGCGTTAACGGACGCAGTCGCCGACGCTGCACGCACTTTTGAGGAATCCGATCTCTCGGGTCCCAAGGCCGGTCATCGCGTCGGTCCTTATCAGTTGGTTCGCGAAATCGGGCAGGGTGGGATGGGTCGTGTCTTTCTGGCACACCGCGCGGATGGACAGTTTGATCAGGAGGTTGCTCTCAAACTCGTCCGACGTGGCATGGACTCCCACCAACTGCTCTTGCGTTTCAGACAAGAGCGCCAGATCCTCGCTCGGCTGCAACACCCTAACATTGCGCGGTTGTTGGATGGCGGGGTCACTGAGGATGGCCAACCGTTTTTTGCTCTTGAATATGTCGCGGGTTTGCCAATCGACGAGTACTGCAACACACATCGCCTTACAGTCGATGAACGTCTTGCGCTATTCCAGGACGTTTGCCGCGCCGTGTTGTACGCGCATCGGCAACTCGTGGTTCACCGTGATCTCAAACCGGACAACATCTTGGTTACCACCGACCGTCAGGTGAGGTTGTTAGACTTTGGTATTGCCAAGTTGTTAGCAGAAGGTGGGCAGGGAAGCAACCTGACCGAAACGGGTCTTTGGATCATGACACCTGCGTACGCATCACCCGAACAAGTGCGGGGTGAACCCGTGGGCACCGCTACCGATGTCTACTCGCTCGGTGTCGTCCTTTATGAGTTACTGGCGGGTGTGCGCCCGTATGACATTGAGGGCCGGAGCCCCACTGAAGTGGAGCGCGTGGTTTGTGAGTCGCAGCCCGAACGACCAAGCACGCGTATTGAGAAGTTGTCACCGTCTGCGAAAGTGACGACCGAGGCGATCAGTCTCGCGCGGCGTACCGAGCCCGCTCGGCTCCGCAAACGCTTGACCGGGGATCTGGACGTCATTTGCCTCGAGGCGTTGCGAAAGGAACCTGATCGCCGCTACGGGTCCGTCGAGGCAATGACGGAAGACGTGCGGCGTCATCTCCTTGGGTTGCCGGTGCTCGCTCGCCCGGATTCCGTAGGATATCGTGTTGGGAAGGCTGTCGGCCGGCACCGTCTCGCTGTTTCCGCGGTCGTCGCTGTGGTGCTCTCCACCACCGGGGTGGTCGGTTTCTATACTGCTCGACTCGCGGCGGAACGCGACAGAGCGCAGATCGAAGCCGCTAAGGCGCGCGAAGTATCTGATTTTGTGCGGGGACTGTTTGCCGTGTCGGATCCGTCGGAATCACGGGGCGAAACGATCACGGCGCGTGAGTTGCTCGACGAAGGAGCGCAACAAATAGAAGATGGACTGGCCGATCAACCGGAAGTTCAGGCCACCATGATGCGTGTGATCGGAGAAGTCTACGCGAATCTTGGATTGTTTGACGAGGCGCGTCCGTTGCTCGAGCGCGCCGTTGTACAACATGATTCACTTCTTGGACCGGACAACCCTGAAGTGGCAACAAGCAAGATCATGCTGGGCACGGTGCTACAGGACATCGGTGAGTTGGAAAGGGCTGGTGTTTTGTTCCGCGAGGGTTTGCAGCAACGGCAACGCATCTTCGGCGCAGAACACCCGGAGGTAAGTGAAGTGTTGGGTATTTTGGCGTATTGGTTTGAGACGAAAGGTGACTACGAAACCGCGGAGGAGCACTACCGGCTAGCACTGGCACAGGATCGCCAGTTTTTTTCGCCCGACGACCCACGCGTTACCAAATCCCTGGTCGATCTCGGCGGGATGCTGCGTCGCCTCGATCAACCATCCGAGGCCGAGCCGTTGCTGCGCGAGGGGTTGGCCATGCAACGTCGGTACTATGGGGACCGGCACCCGGACGTGGCGAGCACCGCCCGGAACCTGGCCGCATTACTACGCGACGTAGGACAATTTGCCGAGGCGGACACGTTATATCGCGAAGTTTTGGAGACACGCCGTGCGCTGTTCGGCGACGCACATCCTGACGTGGCCACCGCGCTCAACAGCTACGCGTTGCTGCTCGAACGGATGGGTGAGCCGGAACGCGCCATTGCCACATACCGTGAGTTGATCAACATCTACCAACGTATATATGGTGGTTCGCACGCGAGCATCGCCGCCGTCTACAACAATCTCGCGACCACATTGCGGGATGAGGGCCAATTCGAAGAAGCTATCGTATTCTTTGACCGGTCAATCGCAACGGGTGATGATGTGATTCCCGAAGATCATCCAAATCGCGCGTTCCCTCGAATC
>JAZDDC010000013.1:2632-9193 GCA_036679565.1 Gemmatimonadota bacterium | reverse complement strand
CTCCATGCTCAGCAGTAGCCTGCTCTCCCGTGTCGAGGACGGAGAGAGCGTCGTCGAATCGTGACTCTGTCGCTAGCCAATTCGCGTATTCAATCACGTCCGGCGTGATCGAACGTACATCTCGCGATTGTGTGATCCGACGGAGTCGCTCCGCAATCCGGATGAGGTAGAGCACCTGTGGGTCCTGAGAAGCTGCGCGGCCCAGTGGACTGTAAACCGCGTTGATCCTCAAGTTGAGCGCCTCCGAGTCAAACTCGGGGTGCCGCAACTCATCAATCACGTTCAACAACAAAAACGCGGCGAGCGCACAGGGTGCGTCCGGTTTGTGATTCGTCAAACGGTCCAGAAACGGTCTGTGAAAGTGCAGCCTGCCATCGTGTGCGTACATGGGCACGTCCCCGTCAACACATGCTGTTGGTTTAGGGTTATCGTCTGTGATCTAAGATGGGTTGCTGTTGCTACCGGGCGCTCCGAATCCGAGCCAACCTGGGTCAACGTGAAGAACCCGAGCCAATGCTTCTACCATATCCAACGCATCCGGCCTGGTCTGCAGCACGGAGAGGATCGTCTCTTTCGAGACATCTGTCTCAAGTTCTTTTCCCAAACGGCTCGCAATCTCCGAAACTGGAATCGGTGCGCGACTTTCCCTCGCCGCGAGCCACGCATACGCGGTCGCCACGCGAACGTGGTATGGGGCATGTATCTGGTGGAGGGTTTCGCGGAGTGCACGGTCCGCTTCAGCTAGAAAATTCATATGCGGAACCTCAAGCGGATCACCTACGCCCTCCGGGATCTTGTATGTGCTCAGCATGTTGACTGTTTCAGAGGGTAACGGGCCGCCCTCGGCGAAAATCTCAAAGGGCCAACGTTCGCGGTCGGCCCACGAAGTGAGCCGACTGCGCGCCGGTCTTTGCAAACCTGTTTCCCAATTCGATACCTGCTGCTTGCCAACACCCGCTCTAACGGCGAGTGCGGCCTGAGTCAGGCCCAGGGCTTTCTTCCGGAGGTCCGCTATTCGAAATGAGATGTTGTCAGCTACATGAAACACGGCGTCACCGGTATCCAGTAGGCAGTTCGTTATGCAAGGAAAACCACTCTACCAGACGATGACGCCGTCCGATATTGCCACGGACTGTAGTCGATTGTTCATGATACGCTCCAGTTTATTGTGTTTTAATAGTATTGCTAAACGTGACAATTGATCAATAAACCGTCTTTTCATTCCAGTCAAGGGTCAGTAGATATATATTGAACATACCATCGATATATCTATTCACCTGGTGGCGGCGCGGGCTGGATGGCTAGCACGAGTTCTTTGCGGGGTTTTGCTAAACCAGATGAAGGGGAATCGGCCGGCGGTTTGAGGTTTTTGCTGCCTTGCGAGATGACCGTCTGTTAAATGACTGACGGTTCAATGATGAAAAGAAAAACGGATTGCATGTCCGTGTGTATAATGTCCCATGTTTTTTCCAAAACGTTGGATGAGTGCCGCTGCGGCGGCTTTTCTATTTTCCCTCACGGCGGCGAATCCGGCCCGAGCACAGGACGCGCGGGGTCCCGTCATCGACACCGTCGTTGTCATCACCGAAAACGTCTACGGTCCCGAGAGTCCCGGCTTCCTCCGTTTTCTAAATAATCTGCGGTTCAAGACCAGAACCTACGTGGTGCGCCGAGAGCTACTCTTCGAACAAGGAGAGCAATTTGACCCGATCATCGTTGCCGAGACGGAGCGCAACCTGCGGACACTCGGCAAGTTCCGGCGTGTGGCGATCGATACAACTACGTTCGACGACAAATTCGCCGTGGTCGTCAGAACCTTCGACGGTTGGAGTACACAACTGACGACCAACTTCAATTCGTCAGGCGGCCGTGTGACATGGGCGCTTGGACTCACGGAAACCAATTTCCTCGGCACCGCCAATCTCGTTAGCGCCGTCTATTCCAAAGGCGTCGATCGCAACAGCCTGACGCTGGGCACACGTGTCAACCGTTTGTTCGGTAGCCGAGCGGTATTCAACGCCGCGTTTGTCAACTTTTCTGACGGTACACAGTTCGTATGGCAAACCGGTCTGCCGTTTCGTTCCTTCAGTGACAAATACGCCGTGGAGTTTTTTAGCGAGGTCGCCGACAGGCAAATTCTTCAATACTTCGTGAACAACGTTGCCGATGTCGATACGACACGTTTTCAGCGCCGCGTGTTTCGCAACGTGGCGGTTGCTCAATACGCACCCATCGCCAATGCGCGGGAGTATCTGCGACTTGGCGCGGCAGTACAGGTAAGACGGGAAGACTATCTACTCCGCGCGGACCGGGATTTACCGATACCCGATTCCGTTACGGGTGCCGTAGGCGTGTTCGGTGAGTACAGGAAAGCCAATTTCAAAGTTGGCTATTTCTACAACGCATTCGGTCGTGAAGAAGATATCGACTTAAGTACCGTGGTTCAGTTGACCACCTGGGTCGCGCCAAGCGCGTTTGGATATCAACGCAACGGCATCGCACCCGGTGTTGGCTTTTTTACCGGCGCCAGTTTTCCCAGCGGTTACGTGAAATTCCAGGCGGGTGCCAGCGGTTTGTTCACGAGTGCGGGATTGGACTCGGGCTTCGTCGCGGTATCGTTCACCGCTGCAGCAACGCCGGCGCACAAACAAGCCACATTTCTTCATGTACGTGGTGGCGTGCGCGACAACCCCGCACCCGGCAGCGAATTCGATTTGGGTTTTGGTGCGGGTCCGCGAAGTTTTGGGCCGCACGCCTTTGTCGGCACACGCGCCATATGGGGAACACTGGAACACCGTGTCGTCGCGTGGGACAACCTGCTTGGGTCGCTCGGCATCGGGTTTGCAGGTTTTCTCGACTACGGCGGCGCCTGGTTTCCTTCGCAAGATCCCAGATACGGTGGTACGGCCGGATTCGGTTTGCGGTTTGGGTCGCGGCAGTCAACTGCGGCGAATGTGGGACGCATCGATTTCGGCTATCGTTTTGGTGAAGGATGGGAAGGAAGACGTTGGAAGTTTACCAGCGGGCGTGCCATTGTATTTTGAGCCACAACTCGACTTCCCAGAACTGACAACATGACCAACCTCTACCCCCGGGCGTTTCTGTTTGACCTCGATGGCACCCTGTACACCAGCCATGGTGTCATTCCGGGCGCTCCGGAAGTTCTTGCAACGCTCCGAAACGAGGGCGTTCCGTTCCGACTCCTGACGAATACCACGATGCGTTCGCGCGCCGAGTTGCTGGACCACATTGGGTCGATGGGCCTCGATGTTATGGAGGACGAACTTTTCACGCCGAGTGTTGCGGCGTCGGCGATTCTCGATGTGTACGAGTGTGAGTCCGTCGCGCCGTTTGTCGCCGAACAGGCGATGAATGACCTTGGTGACCGGGAGTTCGTCGGAGGCGTGTCGGGGAATCAGTTCATGGGCCGGCCCGACGCCGTCGTCATGGGTGACGTGGGCGAACAGTGGAATGCCACGCTTTTGAATGAGGCGCTCAGGTATGTGTTGGACGGAGCGGTGCTGATTGCATTGCAGAAGGGGCGTTACTGGTTGAGCAGTGACGGTCCACGGTTGGATGTGGGGCCGTTCGTTGCGGCGATTGAATATGCAACCAAAGAAGAGGCAATCGTGTGCGGCAAACCCGAAGCGCCATTTTTCAACGCCGCGTTGGACAGTTTGTTTTCAGACGGCGTGGCGAGGGAAGGTGACGAGCCGATTGTCATGGTGGGTGATGATATGGTGAACGATGTGTACGGGGCTCAGAAGGTTGGCATTGAAGGTTGGCTTGTCAAAACGGGGAAGTTCTCCGAGCCCACGTTACAACAGAGCGACGTGACACCGGACCGGGTGATCGAGTCGGTTGCCGACATACTGATCTGACCGATGGAACGGTCCATTTCGGCCGGGCCGCGCACGCTTTCCGCGCCATCGGGCAAAGAATTGATTATGTCCGGAGGCCGAGCGTATGTTACAGTGGGGATATGCCAGTCACTGCAAAGCTGTCCCGCGAATTCTACGACAAGTTCGGCAACAAAGTTGTCGATGAACTTGTAGGGCTGCTGAACAACATGGATACAACATTCCGCACCGATTTACGAGAGTTGAATGAACAGAACTGGTTACGGTTCGACGCCAAACTCGAGCAGCGAATAGCCGAGCTAGAAACAAGGCTACGAGCGGAGATCGCGTCCGTACGTGTGGGACTGAGCGATCTCAAGGCCGAGCTGATCAAGTGGATGTTCCTGT
The DNA here is from genome assembly GCA_036679565.1 of Gemmatimonadota bacterium. Taxonomy (GTDB): domain Bacteria; phylum Gemmatimonadota; class Gemmatimonadetes; order Gemmatimonadales; family GWC2-71-9; genus JAZDDC01. Next base: position 4,946 of record JAZDDC010000013.1, on the reverse strand, counting down.
TCTGGCTCGGAACCGTCGCCACAATGTTTGGCGTCGGGAGATTTCTCTTGTTAGGCTGAATGCAAAATCCTGTCACTCCAAACACTCCCGGGCACTACGTGTCGTCGCGACGAACTACGTGCAACGCCTCAGTCGGGTGAATACGGAGTCCGACCAACCCCCCAATGACACGTACCGAGCCGGGCCGAGCGTTCGACCGGGGGGAACCGGTGACCCTTACTCTCAACCGGGACAAGCGTCTGAGACGTTGTCCCGCCGGCAAGAAAGAAATTTTTCCATCCCGCCGATCATTTTTTCAAAATTATTGTTTTGGTAGTTAAACGGCGCCAGAACCGATCGATGGTACCACTGAGCTTCGATTTTGTTTTCATACAGAGTAGCATCGTAAGCCCGATGCTGATCTTCAACGGCCATTCTCTCGTTCAGCGCTGTTGCAAGATCATCAACAACGGCCTGCACCAGTTCAAACAGTTCGCCTTCACGTCCGGTTTGTTCAAATGAAGAATAACAAGCACCAATAACCCTGAACGTACCGTATGGCGCATCTCTTGGCGTCTGAGCAATAGTGCTGAGCGCTAATTCGATGGCGCGATCGTGTTCACCTTCTTCAGCCCAGTGCCCGCACAATGATCGCTCAGCAAACCCCGTCATGTCCGCGAATTCCGGCTTAAATCGAAAGTTTTCGCGCGCATGTTTTACGGCGCTCTCCAATCTTTCGAAATTCCCGTAAAAACGCGCATCGATAATGGCATGGCGCTCACGCGCCATCCAACCATACCAATCATCCCGATCAGTGAATTCAGCAAATATGTCGTAAGCGGTATCGCCTTCAAACGCCATGAAATTGAGTTGGCCAAGGAAAAATCGCTCGTGATCATTCAATCCCTCTGTGCGGGCCAAGCGCAGAAGCGGTGAAGCGATATCGTCCTGTCTCCAACGAGGCTGGAGGTAGTTTTGCCCGTGGAGGTAGTAAACAAGGCTAGATGGCAGTACAGATCCTACCGCAACGGAGGAGTCTGGCGCTGTAGGGGCGCTTTGGACCGGGTTTGTCTGTTGTGTTATCGCGTACGCGGGAAGGGCTGATAGTGCGATCATTGCAATTCCCGCGAAGCGAATCAATTTTGTTACTGGACGCGTGAGTTGAATTTTATTGTTCATGGTACTGCTTCCTTTCTGGTATTGGAGCGAATGAAATTGCGACAGTTCTGTCACCGCTCGTTGCTTTTTTGCGCCGCTTCAATGCCGCGCCCCAACGCGGCGATCATCTCGCGGAACTGTCTGTTGCGGCCTTCGAAGACGGAGGGGTCGTCGCCAACTCCTTGCAAAACCCAAAACCATCGTCGCATGGAGATCGGCATCATCGGGCCAGCCTCTTCCTCCACTGTCGAGCCCCGTTCAAGGCGCGCCGCCAGTTCCTCTTCCAACCCGGCCTTTGCAAACTCCATCAGCTCAATCGCGTCCGCCGTTCGTCCGGCGTTTTTGAAAATTTCGCGATGCCAAAACGGCAAGTAAAAGGAGCGATGTGGCGCCTTGAAGCCGATGCGGTGAATCTCCTCTTCCATCAGTTCAATCGCTTTATCGGTGTCGCCATTTTCATCGTGCAGCCCGGCGATGTTTCTAACCGCAGCGTCCAAGCCCCGAACATCGTGAGGAGAGGATGCGCCGAATCGCCGAAGAAATTCAGGGTAATACTCGTTGACCACCACCTCGATATTTTCTAGAGCGACGAACTGTGTCTGCATCATGACACGGTAGGCGTGGCGCGCGACCCAGTCGTCGCTATCCATATAATCCTTCATGATCTCGACGACAGGATTGGCCTGCATGGTGTTATACAACAGCTGGCCGAGCGCGAATCGCTCGTATTCGGAGAGATTCTCTCTTGTGACGGCGTTCAGATACGGTGCTGCGATTTCCTCCCGCGAGCGATCGCCGCGTGCCAGGAAGGCGTCTTTGTAATACGGTCCGACGGCGAAGCTAGGCAACAAAAATCTGTCGCCTGACTGCTCTTCTGCGACAGCATCTTGCGCCATTGCAAAAGAGGGCATTGGTGTAACAACAATAAGAGCGGCGACGAGTCCAGCGGAAAAATTCTTGGGCACCATTTGGGTTCTCTCCCTGTTGAGCAAAAACTTGGCGATGAGGCCTGTTCCGTCGGCCACGGATTCGAAAAAGTGTTCCGCGTTGGGCCTGAAGCGGCGGGTAGTCAGCAGTCGCTTCACTTGATTCTGATGCGAGGCGTGGGGAATGCACGCGAGGGCGCCGCGCCTCCAACGTCCGCCAGTCGCGGTGCGGTCTCCGGCTACGCCACAAC
>JAZDDC010000013.1:0-2613 GCA_036679565.1 Gemmatimonadota bacterium | reverse complement strand
TTATTAGAATATTGTCAAGTCAGCGGCTTGTTTCCCCCGTTTCCAATGGAGGCACTCGTCGGCTCCGGGGTCTCACCAGTGTGATCGACGCGTGGCGGACTAACGCGGACTAACAAGGTCTCAAGCACCAATAACTTCCGACTTGAGCAGGAGTGAAGAACGAGGTGGAAAGGGCGCTCGGCCGCGCGCTCCAATCTGAGCCGGGCACTGGTTACCAGTACTCCAACGTGGGCTACAGCCTGCTTGCCGCAATCATCGAGTTGCGATCCGGGTTGACGTACGAGGCTTACCTGCAGCAGGCGCTCTTCGATCCGGTCGGTATGCGGCGCACGGGGTATCAACTACCGCAGAGGAATCCTCTCCAGCGCTGAGGACATGTTGTTGTGGCATGATGCGCTGCTCACGGATCGAGTGCTTCCCGCTGCGAGTCGCGAAAAGCTCTACCAACCGCACACGGATGAAGGCGAAGGGAGCGGGACGCACTATGGGTACGGCTGGGCTCTCTTCCCAACCTCACGCGGTCCCACGTTGGTTACGCACAACGGTGGCAACGGCGTGTTCTTCGCGGATTTTTTACGATTCCTCGACGAAAAAGTCGTCGTTTTCTTCGTGACGAACAGGGCGACACCGGCTGTGGAGCCGGTAGGCTTTGAGGTGGCCCGCATGATATTTAATCCCGCATACGCCCCGGTGTTGGCCGCCGCGAGTCGCGGTGAGCAACCGTTGGTTGTAGACGGGCCGTTGAACTCGAACTCCTGATTGTACACACGTTGAGTGCACCCTACAAAATCGCCGGGTTAGCGGTGAACGAACCCTAAGCAACGCGGATTCACATCTCCACGGGCCGCGAACGACTTGACAGCGCGCCTCCAAATCGCGCACGCTGCGTGCCCACTGGCGTTTCATCCCTTGTTTCAGTATTTTCTGTTGATACAGAAATTTCAAGTACCTCGTGCTGAAAGATTCCTGATGAATGGTCTGAGTGGAGTCGAAGCGCAGTTCATCCTCCACTGGGGTGAAATGAGCAGTCGATGGGGCATCAACCGCAGCATGGCGCAGATTCACGCGTTGCTTTTCGTGTCGGCGGAGCCACTTTCTGCCGAAGAAATTGCGGACGCGTTGAGAATTGCGCGATCCAACGTGAGCACGAGTCTCCGCGAACTCCAGGCGTGGGGCGTCGTCCGGATCGTGCACCACCTGGGCGATCGCCGCGATCACTTCGAAACGATGAACGATGCCTGGGAGATGTTTCGCGTCATTCTCGAGGAGCGAAAACGTCGAGAGATTGATCCTACCATCGCGGTCTTAGAGGAATGCATTGAAGAGGCAAACCGTGACGGACGCACTCACGCCGTTGCGCGGGAACGGATGGCCGACCTGCTGAACGTCCTTCTCATGTTGACCACCTGGTACGATCAAATGGATCGCCTGCCCACCTCGGTGCAGAAGAAGGTGTTGAAGATGGGTAGTAAAATCGGGAAACTTGCCGGTTAGGAGTCGGGAAAGTCATGCGCTCGCAAGGTGGGCGGCCTCCTGAGCCAACCATGGCGTTTTTGTGCTGAGGCGGTGGGTAAGACGCGTGTTGATTGCCGGGGTTGTTGTGGTGCTGCTGGGTGCCCTCGTCCTGGAGGTCCTGCGATTCATCTCCGAACGCCGCGGTGTCTCGTCCGTCGGTCTTCCGGTAGGTAGCGAGGTGCGTCGAAGAGCGACGGGGGCCGATTACACAGACGCCTACAGTGTACAGCTTGGGTCGGCGCTGGATTTGGCGGAAGCGGATTTCGGTATGGGCCAGGTGGTGTACCGCGACAGCGCGGAAACTATCTGGGAAGGTCGGGCGCCGGGGTTACGTTTTCTTGCGTCCTCTCATGTGGCCCCTGGATTTCCCGGGCGTTTCACCTTGAGTACGGTGGTGTTTTACGAATCGGTCGTCGGACCGGTGTACTTCTTCCCGGTGCGGTTCTTCCACCGTCGCGGAGTGCCGTTCATGGTGAGCCGATTGGCCTCGTAGCTGTTGTCCCGCCGCGCGAGTGCAGTCGGTTGAACGACGCCCAATCACCGTGCTCGAGGTGATTCAAGAACTGATCACCGGAATCCGATATTATGGGGGTGCCACTAAACGCTCTTCCTAGTTAGGTTTACGCCAGTATCCGGGCATCAGCCCGGCAGCGGCGCACAACAGGACCTCGCTTCCCAGCCTGGTCGCGCCAATTCTGAAACCCCCTCTTGCCCTCATTCCTGTTGCATGGGTCGGAAACTTACGGCCGAGCCGTGCTGACACTGTCTGCACGCATGCGGCGGATAACAATCTATTTATGTCTGTATCAGTACCTAACATCGCACCAACCGGATTCGACCACTTCGGACTCCACGAAACCCTCGTGCGCGGAATAAGCGCCCTCGGTTTTGAAAGCCCACGGTCAATTCAACTACAAACAATTCCCGCCGGCCTGGCCGGTAGGGACGTATTGGGTCTGGCCCAAACGGGCACCGGCAAAACGGCTGCGTTTGCGCTGCCATTGCTTCACCGGATGCTCGAACAGCGTCGCAAGGGTCCTCGTGTCATGGTGCTCGCGCCCACACGGGAGCTTGCCACGCAAATCGCGGAAGAATTTC
>JAZDDC010000129.1:0-4193 GCA_036679565.1 Gemmatimonadota bacterium | reverse complement strand
CAGACACCTCAATCGTGTGGCACCGGTGGATCTCGTGCATGCACATTGGTGGGTGCCGGGCGGTGTTTCCGCATGGCTGGCCAGTAAGGTAGGCCGGATCAAGTATGTCGTCACGCTCCACGGCACGGACGTGGCAATTCTTCGCGAATCGATGATCGCCCGCCGGTTGGCTAAATCAGTGTTGCGAAACGCCGCCGTTGTCACCGCCGTTTCGTCCTATCTCGCGGACGAAGCGGCGCGTGTGGCAGGGATTGATCCAACTAAAATCATTGTCCAACCGATGCCCGTCGATGTAGATCGTTTTGACACCACCAGTCGCGGTGGTGGCGGCATTGTCACGATTGGACGGCTTATCGAACAGAAAAATTTGGGGTTGCTGCTCGAAGCAATGGCGCGTCTCAAGGAAATGGGCAACGAACCACATCTTCGTATTGTCGGTGACGGGCCAAAACGAGAGTTTCTCCAAATGCGAGCGCGTGGCCTGAAGATCGAAGACCAGGTGCAATTCGTCGGAACCGTTCCGCCGGACGACATCCCTCGACAACTTGCCGATGCGGACCTCATGGTTTTTCCCGCGATTCGAGAAGGGCTCGGTCTTGTGGCGGCGGAGGCATTGCTGATGGGTGTGCCGGTCGTGGCCACGCAATCCGGTGGCGGCATTCGAGACCTTGTACCGCCCACTGGTGCCGGGCGACTCGTGGCCGACGACGACCCACAGGCAATGGCCGTAGCCATCAACGATATCTTGCAAGACCCGTCAAGCCTTTCATTGGCCGCACGTGCGGGCCAATCATTGCGGAGGAGGCTCGAACCCGGCGCCGTCGCAAAAGTGTTTGAACATGTCTACGAAAAAGCGCTTTACGGAAAACGCCCACGCGCCAATGCGTAGGTGGTGGTTACGCCTCGCGAACGTCGCAGTGCTCGGTATCGTCGGCGCGTTCGTCTGGCGCGCGGTCGCGCGACAGTGGGGCACGTTTACCGGCGCCGATATGTCGTTCGTGGATATTCAATTCCAGTGGATCCTGGCCGCCGCCGTCACTACATGGCTTACCTACCTGGTATTGATCGGTGCGTGGCGGTTCGTGCTGCATGGGTGGGGTCAGGACATCGCCTACCGGCACGCGCTCCGCATATGGTCTCTTTCGAATCTGGGCAGATATGTACCAGGAAAAATCTGGGCCGTGGCCGGCATGGCCATGTTGGCCAAACGTCAGGGGGTGGACGGGTGGGCGGCGGCAGCGTCCGCACTGGTCATGCAGGGACTCGCGGTGACCACCGGAGGGGCCGTTGTGATCGCAACGTGGCCGGTCGTGCGTACCACCGATGCCACGCTGAGTCCGATCTACATTGGCGCGGCACTCGTTCTGGGTGTTACCGGACTGGCGCTGTTAGTGACCCCACGATTCATGCACTCCATAGGGCAGATCACAAACGGGCGATTCCAACCCAAACCGTTGGCATTCTCGGCAGTTGCGGCCGGGGCAGGCTCCACTTTGCTTTCTTGGCTTACATACGGTGTGGCATTCTGGTTTTTGGCACACGGCGTCGCACCGCACGCGACGCCCGGTCTTGCGTTGGCTATCGGTAGCTTTGCGGCAGCATACGTCGTGGGTCTGATCGCCGTTTTCGCGCCCGGTGGAATTGTCGTTCGTGAAGGGGTGCTGCTTGCACTTTTGGCACCACAAATTGGCGGGCCACCTGCGTTGGTCTTGTTAACCGCTTCGCGGTTGTTGTTGACAGTGACCGAAGTAACGGCTGCGTTGTTTGCCATGTTTTTGCCCGGCGGCGCGACCACGGCGCCAACGGCTCTGAACGGGGAAGAGAAGAATTGACCGATAAGACCACGTTCTTCGAGCCACGGTTTCCACGTACTGTTGCGACGGGGGTTCTCACGGTTTGGGTGGCGTTACTCTCCTTACCGATGCTGTCCGGAAATTTCATTGCGGCCGTTGGCGGAGACCAATACTCCGCAGGTTACGCATTCCGCGAGTGGGCGGCAACACAGTGGAAGGCGCTCGGCCACTATCCCCTGTGGAACCCGGAGATTTACAGTGGGATGCCGTTCGTGGGTGGAATGCACGGGGATCTGTTTTACCCGACGGCGTTCCTACGCCTCATTCTGCCAACGCACACGGCCATGAACCTAGGGTTTTTTGCGCACTACGTGTTGGCTGGCGTGTTCGCATATTGGTTCCTACGGACGTGGAAGGTCTCGTGGGCGGGATCTGTCGTGGGTGGATTGGCATTTCAATTGTCCGGTGTCGTCGCTTCTTACGTTCGACCCGGTCACGATGGAAAACTTTTTGTGACCGCGCTTCTTCCCCTGGGACTGATCGCACTCACCTACGCGATCCGCGATCGACGTTGGGAAGGTTACGGACTTTTTGCACTCACCGTGGGACTCTCCCTTCTTAGCCCCCACCCGCAAATGGTTCAGTATTTTCTCGTGGCAGCTGGCATCTTCGCGCTTTATCTCACGATAGGAGAGGTGTCCAGCCAATCCATTCTCAAACGTGTTGCCCCACTCGGGTGGGCATTGATCGCCATACTCGTCGGTGTTGGTATCAGCGCCGTTCAATACTTTCCATTCTACGCTTACATTCCGTTTTCACCACGCGCTGATTCAGTGCTTGACAGTTTCGCGTTTTCCACCACGTACGGGATTCCCTGGAACCACGTTCTGGAATTTTTCTCATCGCGCTTCGCCGGCGAAGCGTTCAATGGCACATACATTGGCTCAAATGGCCTCAAACTCCATTCGGAATATTTAGGCCTTCCCGTGGTTGCACTCGCCGCACTTGGCGCAACAACACCAGAACGTCGCCGACTTGTTTGGTGGATGGGTGGTATGGGCTTTCTTTTTTTGCTCGTGGCCATGGGGAGCGCAACACCGTTCTACCGGCTCTGGTGGGAGTTCGTACCTTTCGTCAAATCGACACGCGCACCCGGCATGGCGTTTTTTGTCGTGTCTTTTGTTGTCGCAACCCTTGCCGCATTCGGCGCTGATCGTTTGCAGCGGTCATTGTCACCGAAATGGATCAACGGGTGGTTTGCAGTCGGTGGGGCCGTTTTCGTCCTTGGCATCGTCGGGGCTTTTGGGGCAATCGCGGAATCCCTTGCGCAAGGAATCGAATTGTCCCTCGGCGCCCCACGCACACAGGCGGCAGCGGCTGCACAGGGGACCATTCGGATGGGGGCGGTTACCAGTGGCATTGCGCTCCTCATATTGGCTGGCGCTGCCTGGGCCGTATCGCAAAAAAAAACGCCAGCCATCGTTTTGATCGGGGCGATGATCGCTGTGGTTGGCACAGACCTTTGGTGGAACGCGCGACCGTTTTGGGTTTACTCCCGCGCCCAAGATGAGCTATTCGCAGACGACGAGATCAAGGCGTACCTGCGCAGTCAGCCAAAACCCTTCCGCGTCTTCAACACCGTGTACCCTGGCTCAGCGTTGATGGCCGACAACATCGCCGAATGGTACGGCCACCACGGAAACGAACTTCAGTCCTTTGACATCCTAAACGGGCGCATCGGACAGTCGCTAAACTTCGAACGTACCGGAAACCCAGCACTCATGGATTTGTTTGCCGCTCGTTACATCATCGCGCACGCGGCATCCGTCCCAGATAGTCTTCCGGGATTTCGGACCATCCTCTCGGGCGTGAGCACATCGGCGGGTCCTCCGGCAACACTACTCGAGCGAAGCGACATACCGCCTTATGCCTGGCTGGTCTCCGACGCCACCAAGGCCGAAGAAGATCAAATCGTCGCGACGGTTACCGACACTCGATTTCCAATCGATCGTGTAGTTTTATTGGCCGCAGATTCGGACGTCGAACCCAGACCGATGTCGAACCCCTTGCCAGAACCCATCGAGACCGAAATTGCATTCGAAGTGTGGGAGCCGGGACGCATGGTTTTGAACATCGAAAACGGCACCCCACGAGCTGGATACCTCGTCATCAGTGAGAACTACTACAAGGATTGGGTGGCAACGGTCGATGGACAGGATGCCACCGTGGTGCAGGGCAACGGCACCCTTCTCACCATCCCCGTACCCGCCGGTGCGCGGCGCGTCGAGCTACAGTTCAAGAGCGCCGAGTTCAAAACTGGCGTCAAGGTGACGTTTATTTCCCTTGCCCTCGCGATGCTCACGATGGCCGTGCCACCGGTCTTGAGGAGACGGCAGCGTG
>JAZDDC010000128.1:0-8315 GCA_036679565.1 Gemmatimonadota bacterium | reverse complement strand
ACCTTTCCGCCGATTCCCCTCCCCAATTTGTTTTGATGGTTGGGCGGGCTGCGCCCGCCAACCTGCTACCCGCTACCCGCTGCCCGCTGTTTGGTCTAAGTGTCGGAGTGGTTGTCCTCGAACCCTTCGTCGGCCAACCCGTTTCTGGGACGGTTGGTCATGCAATGACCTAAATGGCGGACAGCGGGCAGCGGGTAGCGGGCAGCCGACCCCTATTTCTCTAACCTCCACCAGTTACTATATTTACCCGGTTCTACCCAGGTGCCAAAAATGGATTCTGCTCGGTACGGAATCACGAACCCGTCCGAGCCCGTACTTCATGAACTTCCGGATATCCGCTGCGGGGACTCGATGGTTCCCGTGCGGGTGGTTATTCGAAAGGCTGAAGACGGGGTTTGGCGAGGTCGCATCTTGTTCGGTCCGGGTGAGCCCGCTGATGCATTGAGCACGGCGGAGGTATTTTGCGCCCCAAGTGAGCCTGAGCTGTGGCGTGCGGTTTGGGACCTCCGAACCCATCATTTGCAGCACCTCTTTCGCTCTTTGACGGAATGACCGATCCCTCAGAAAATCGTATCCGCAAGCTACGGCACGACTTGGCAAACCCGTTATCGGCGTTGATGGCCGAGGCTCAGCTCATGCTGATGAGCCCGGAGACTTACGACGAGGAAACGCTCGAAAATTTACAAGAGATGGAAAAGCTCTGCCGCCGGATGGCTGATATACTCAACGAGATTTGATGGGTAACGGCGGCCGTGAGGCCTGAGCTTGACGGCACCGAATCTGCGGTTCCATCTTGAGCTGATATCTACCAGTGCGGCGGCTCGTTTGCCTTACCTTTATATAGGGACCGATCCCAAAGCCGGCCAATCCGACACACAGAGTGCTTTTATGCCAACAAAGATGAAATACGGTTTCCTCCCAATAGCCGTCGCCGCGGTTGCCTTTTCTTGTGCTCCGGCGGCGAACATCGCGGAGGTCTCACCGGAAGAACTGCCGGCGCTCGAGGCCCAGGTGTCCCAGCGCCCCGCTGATGGTGACCTACTTTTGCGTTACGCGGCGGCCCTTTTTTCAGCAGGTCAGTGTGATAGTGCCACGGCCATGGCCACTCGGGGGAATCAGTTTTCCCCTGCCAACGCAATTGGCCCGCTGGTTCGCGGGCCCTGCCTGGAGCAACAAGGGCGTTACGAGGACGCCATTGCGATGTATGCACGATTTGCAGCTGAACAGCCCAGATCCCGTGGTCTTTCAGCGGTCAGAGCGCGTGAGTTATTGGCCAGGCGTGCTGGCGCTACGCAATCTGCCCGAGACGCCATCGCGCGTGAAGCTGAGCTGACGTCCCAGGAGCCTGACCCACAAGTCATTGCTGTCCTTCCGCTTGCGATATCGGGAGACTCATCTTACCAACCGCTGTCACGCGGACTTGCTCAGATGATCATGTCGGACCTGTCCCTGTTGAGGACGTTCCGTCTGGTAGAACGCCTCCAGCTTGGCGCATTGATGGAGGAGTTACAGCTGGGTGGATCGGCCCGGGTGGATACTGAAACAGCGGCCCGGTTGGGGTATCTGGTGAGTGCCGGTCGGATGGTGCAAGGACTTGCGGATATTCCGAACGAGCAAAACATGAGGCTCGAGGGCAGTGTGGTCCTCTCGGATGGTACGGTAACGAGCCCGCATTCGGTCCAGGGTCCTTTTCGGAACCTGATTCAGATGGAAAAAGAACTCGTCATCGTGATGGCGGTTCAATTGGGTTATCGATTGTCGGAGGCCGAACGGCAGCTAATTTTGGAAAACGGGACGCGCAATCTCACCGCGTTCTTGGCGTATTCACGAGGTTTGGAAGCACAAGAGTTGGGTAACTATGCCTCGGCCGCAGTGCATTTCGGTGACGCCGTTCAAGCGGATCCTAGTTTCCAAGAGGCAAGGACCAGACAAGAAGCTTCACAGGCTGCGCCTGCTGTCCAACAGTCTTCCCCGGGTCAGGTCACAACGTTGGCCGCGGCGCCGGGTGGTGGCCCGGATGATGTTGGCCCGGTCACGGATGCGGCCGCCGGAGCGGTGCAGGGTGCCCTTGGAGACCTTGCTGCCACTCACACGGAAAAGACGACGGAAAGCGCGAACGATGTCGCCACGGTTGCGTCAAAAAATGCAACGCAAACAACGGCGTCGGAGCCGCCGCCACCAGATATCACGCCACCACCCGGTGTAACGACAACCATCCGAATCGTGTTCAGGCTACCATGACGTTCAGAGTCCTTTTAACCGGGTTGGTGTTGGCGGTCGTTGTCGCGCCGGCGCCGGTCAGCGCGCAGGGCAATACGTACTTCCGGACCGCCGTTCTGTTTGAGAGTTACGATTTTGATCCCGGGCTCGGGTTCGGACGCATCCGTCAGCTCACTGTCCCTGTTGGAATCTCTGTCCCGTTGGGGCGGAGAACGTCGCTTGCGTTGTCCGGAGGTTATTCAGTCGTTGAGCTAACGGCCGATGGGGCGACACAGGCGGGTGACGCCATTTATGGTCCGCTCGATACCGAAGTGCGTTTGAGTTTCGATGTTATTCCCGGAAGACTTATTGTACTGTTGAACGGCTCAGCGCCGACCGGTACCACGGTACCTGCCAGCGAGTTGTCGGTGTTGGGCGCTATCTCCAGCGAGATTATCGGATTCACGGCGCCGACATTGGGTGCCGGTGGCGACATTGGTGGTGGCTTCGTTGCGGCCGTCCCGATTGGGCAGTGGGCTTTTGGATTTGGCGCCACCTTCAACAGGCCCATGGAATATGCGCCCATAGAGAACGCCGCCATGCCAACACGTTTGCGCCCGGGTGCGGAATTTCGCATTCGCACCGGTGTGGAAGGCCCGCTCGCTCGTAGAACGTATGTGCGTGTTGCGGGCATTTTCGCTAAACGCGAACGCGATCAACTCAACGATGTTACCAGAAACGGTGTCGGCAACCGTATAATTGGTTACGTCGCTGTGAACCAGGGGTTGGGCAACGCGAATCTCACCGTGTACGGGTTCGATGTTTTTCGCAGTGATCCACAAATTGAGCCCACCCCCACGGGTGCCGCAATCTTGCCGCGTGGGAATCTGTTCGCTACGGGTTTTCGGATCGACGTCCCAGTGGGAACATCGACTACCATCACCCCCAACGCGGAGATTCGTATTTCAAGTCAGGCCACTGACATAACGAACACGTCTCTGTCGAAAGCCGGGCAGGCAATTCGGTACGGCGCAAAGGTGAGGCAACAATTTAGCCAAACGTTAGCGCTTGTGTTCGATGGCAGTCTTTTGACCGGCTACGTTCGGCGAAACGCGGCAGACATTGACTTAAACGGGTTTAGAACTGGATTTCACCTCGAAGTGAGGCCGTAGAAAAACTGACTGCGGTTACTCGATCTCTTAGGAGTCGAGTAGGTCCTCCAGAATTTTATCGACAACCGCTCCCATCGGTTTGTCTTTCACCAGTATTGTGCGCAAGACATCCGCTGCCTCTGCCGCCAGGTCTTCGGGATGTTTACGATCTCTCCGAAACCGTACGATGTGACCAAGGAGAAGTGGAACGACTGCGTTCTCCATCTCCTCCGATTTCGAAGCGTCCTCGAACTTGGGCACGCTTACCGCCCACGGTTCTTCGACCTCGGGTTCCTCAGCGAATGCGGCAGCGGGCAAAAGTGCAAACAACCTGCATTGTAAACCGGGGTCCTGTTCTACCGCGGCAAGCGCGATCCTGACGGGTTCGGAGAATACGTCGCGGTCCGCAATGTCTGTGATCATTTCCGGTGGAACCGCACTACGTGCAATGAGGCGGTCGTTCAGGAAAGAACCCATGCACACCATGCCATCCGGGATGCTCTCGTCCTGGACTTCGCCCACGCGAATATCCATCGGTTCCAACGTCGATACGAGAGCCACGGGGGTGGCGTCTCCGTCGTTGGCGTCCGGCGAGTGGTCCGGGAAGAAATCTTCGGGCAAGTCATTCATGTGCGTGGTGTCACCTCTCCTATCTAAACCCCTATTGGAATTCGAGCGTTCCCCGCTCACCCGAAAATTACCCGATATTGTGCGCATGGCCTATGGGATTACTACCTCTTCATCCAGCCTGGCGATCCACAATCCTGAGTTCAAGTCCGATGTGTAAATCAATCCCTTGAACACCTGAGCCCCCCACGTCATGGGCCAGTTGGGTGTTGTACTGTGCGCGTCTGACGTTTTTAACACTGCAAGTTCCCTACCCTGGCGGTAAAGATCTCCCCGCAACTCACCTGAGATGTCCACGACACGTAGTCCGCCCTGGTAGTACCCCACATAGAGCCGATCGCCCTCAACCCAGACGTTGTGTGCACCGGCTTCCGGTACTTCGTAACGGGCGACTTCGACGGGGTGCTCAGGGTCCTGATAGTCTACGACGTGGATGTAACCTCGAGTTTCGATCGGTGCGTCTGCATCCCAACCTGGCGGGAATATCTCATCCCCGATAAACAGATATCGACCCGCTCGCCACGCCGTGTGTGTATTGCCAATGGGGTATTTGAACTGGCTGACAAAAACCGGTGCGGCACCCGTGCCACCGTGTGTACCGGCGCCGGCGTCGAGCATGATGATCCCGTCATCCCAGTAGGATAGATACGCGTAACCATCTTGCACGATGACGTCGTGAAGACTCTTGTCCGGTTTGTCCAATCCCCATCGGTTAGCCTCGAAAGGTGCGCTGGGGTCGGAGATGTCGATGATATGGATCTCTGAGGTGCCATTGTGTGCTGCGTAAATCAGGTCTTCATCGCCGAGGACCCACACGTTGTGTACGCCACCGGTGACGGTGTCCATGTACTCTGACAGAATTTGTGGGTGCGCTGGGTTACTCAGGTCTAACAGGACAATGCCGTTGCGGCGATTAGATGCACCCTCGCGGGTAACGATCCCGATGCGATTGTTGGGGTGAATTTTTACGTCATTGATGCGGCGTGCGTCCAACTGAATTGAATCGGTGATGATGGGTGTGTTTGGATTGGTCACGTCCCAGATTTTCATCCAATCATGCAGGAATGTTCCGATGTAGGCATAGTCACGACCGTCTACGCCTTCAAACACCCACGTGTCGCCCGAGTGGTGATCGGCGGCCGCCCCACGTCCCACCTTTGTTAGGCGAGCGGGGACATGACGTGCCGCAACATCGATCACGGTGGATGTAACAGCAGATTCCCCAATCATCGCGGTGACACGATAACGGCCCGGTCTTTCGGCGACAAACAAACCCTCAGGGCCTAACGTCTCGATCTGCGCTCCCGGTCTGTCAAGCGACCAAGCCGCGTAGATGTCTTGGCTCTCTGAGGCCTGTACGCGAAACCGAACGACATCTCCGGTGCGGTACGTCGATCCTTCAGGATCGATGCTATATGAAGACGTTGTTTGTGTAATTACTCTCACGCGTGCTTCGGTTGCCGCATTGCCGGAGGTAATGCTGATACGTGCTGTGCCGGTCGAACGACCATATACGCGCCCAAGCTGGTCCACCGATGCAATGTCGGGGTCCAAGCTTTCGAAGTTAAGTACTGGTTGGGTCACGGGGGTGCCCACGCGTGAGGTCGCCGATACCGTTAGCGGGGCGCTTGTTCCGACCGGAAGTGCATCTACCGGTAATGAGGCCTCCAGTGACGCAGGTGGCAGCTCCGGTATCGTGATGGTTGCGAAACCCGGGCGCCCCGCGACCAACGCCGTTATCTGCACCTGTCCCGGGGACAAGGCGGTGAGCACGCCGATATCGCTGATCGTCGCGATTTCGACATTGGAAGAGACCCACACGACGGCGTCGGCCACGATCAGATTCGCGTCCGCGTCGTATGCCGTAACGGTCAGCTGTGTTGTCGATCCTACCGTCAGGTCCAAGACCGTGGGTTCGACGACCACATTGGCCGGTTGTGCCGGGACCTGGACTGCGGCCGTGAGAAGCAATATCGAAGCGATCATTTTGTCCGCGCATGCGAAAAGGGATACCGAAGATATCCCTGCGGGAGGCTTGGTGGGTAGGCCAACTTTCGTCAAGCGCTACCGCACGATGAAAATGATGGTTTCGGCGTTTTTTGAAGGTGCCGGCGCGGGGTCACATCTTTTAGCATGAGCCACAGAGGACACAGAGTAAGATGGAGGACACAGAGGTTGATGGGGTTGCAGCTTACGGGGGACATAATTGGGGCGGCTATCGAGGTGCATCGTGTTTTGGGGCCGAAGCTCTTAGAATCGATCTATGTGGCTGCACTCTGCCGAGAGTTTGAGATTCGTGGACTTCCGTTCATGTGTGAGGTCCCGATCGACGTGATCTACAAGGGACAAGCGATCAAGGGGCAGCGGTTGGACCTTGTTGTTGATGCGCGAGTGGTGGTTGAAGTAAAAAGCATGTCTGTGATACCGTCCGTCGTCTTCGCGCAAGTGCTGTCCTATTTGAGAGCCAGCAATCTCAAAAGAGGTCTTATCTTGAACTTCGGCGCAACACGGCTCATCGACGGCGTAAAGCGAATATCTCTGTGAACTCGATCTAACTCTGTGTCCTCTGTGGCAACGGGGGGTGGGTGGGAACCACCCCAAAGCCAGGACACGTTTCGCAACTGACTTGGTTATCGGGGTTACTCAACGCTCCCGGGTACCCATCGACGCAGCACCTCAACGAGTTTTTCATTTCGCACGGGCTTGGGCACATAGTCGTCCATACCGGCCGCGAGGCATTTCTCCTTGTCGCCCTGCATGGCGTTCGCCGTCATGGCAATGATGGGCACGTACGGCTTATTGGCAAAGCGTGACCGTATTTCGCTTGTTGCCTCAAATCCGTCCATCTCGGGCATTTGGCAATCCATGAACACAACATCGTACGGGAGTCTTTCGACCATATCGACGGCCTCCGAACCATTCGCTGCAACGTCCACCTGACAACCAAGTCGCTCGAGCATGCGGATAGCGACTTTTTGGTTCACGATGTTGTCTTCGGCCACCAACGCGCGCACATTCTGCGATCGCGCCGGGCTTTCGGGTGTTGTGTCTGTGGCGTGTTCGGCAGCGTCTTTTCGAGCGTTCGCTTCAGCAACTGTGTATCGTGTCACGAGCGGTACTGAGTCGTCGCCATTTGGGGCGTTCGACCAGATTCGTGTTAGTACGCCCAATAATTCGGTTTCTCGGATTGGTTTGACGAGGTACGCGGCAAATCCGGCTGATTTGGCAAGCTTCGCGTCGCCACGTTTCCCGACCGATGTGAGTAAAACCAACTCGGTGTCCGCGATACTCGAATCCGCTTTGATTTTCCGCCCGAGGGTGAAACCGTCCATATCGGGCATTCGCATGTCCAGCAGTGCAATATCGAATCCCGAGCCGGCCAACTTTTCGGCCCGCAATTTGTCGAGAGCTTGTTGGCTCGAGCTGGCGGGTTCTACGCGCATGCCCCACGCTTGAAGGTGCTCGCGCAGGATCTTCAAACTGGTGGGTGCCCGATCTGAAACCAACACGCGTAGCTCGGCCAAATCGACGGTGGGGAATTGTGTCGTTACTGCGTTCGCGTCCAAATCGTACAAAACGGTAAACCAAAATGTAGAGCCGTTCCCCGGAACGCTATCGACACCAATTTCTCCGCCCATGAGTTCGACAAGTTGCTTACAGATAGCCAAGCCAAGTCCGGTGCCACCGTACTTCCGTGTGGTTGATGCGTCCGCTTGTGTGAACTTCTCGAAGAGGGCCTGTTGGCGATCTGATGGGATACCAATTCCCGTGTCTTCGATCCTACATCTTATGGCAACCTTGCTACCATTCTGTTCGATCATACTGACATTGAGCAGGACGTGACCGGTGTCCGTGAATTTGATCGCGTTACCCGTGAGATTCGTGAGTATTTGACGAATGCGTCCCGGATCCCCAATAAGATTTTGTGGTGTGTTCGACTCGTACCGAACGGAAAGGTCCAAGCCCTTTTCCTCGGCTGTTGTGGCGAGGAGTTCCGCCACTTTGTGTACACACATTCGCATGTCGAATGGAATTGGCTCAATTGTGAGTTTACCGGCCTCCAGTTTGGAAAAGTCCAGGATGTCATTGATGATTGTTAGCAACGAATCGCCCGATGATCTGATGGTGTGCGCGAACTCACGTTGCTCTGTATCCAGTTCAGTGTTCAAGAGTAGACCCGTCATCCCAATGATACCGTTCATCGGGGTCCGAATCTCATGGCTCATCGTTGCCAAAAATTCACTCTTCACGCGTGTTGCGGCTTGGGCTTCTTCTTTGGATTTTTCCAACTCCTGTGTGCGTTCTTGCACCTTGGTCTCGAGATTCCTCGCGTGCTGG
>JAZDDC010000127.1:0-8707 GCA_036679565.1 Gemmatimonadota bacterium | reverse complement strand
GATCAACGTGTTGGTCAAGAGTTTCGCAACCTGGTGTGAGGACGAGGGCCAACAACGTCGGTTGACGAAGAGACTTGCGACGGACGTCGGTGGCAATCCGTTTTTTGCCGTCACGTTCCTCAGAGGGTTAGCGGAAAGTCCAACCCTCAAGCATGACCTGGCCACGTGGCCTCGGCCGAACGAAACGCTGGAAGCGGCGTTACCGATGACACTGCCGAGTTTATTGCGCGTTGCGGTAACCGCACGACTGAGCAGTCTTCCGCGAGAAAACGTAGATGTGCTACGAGCGGCGAGCATCGGCGCGGCTACCATCGATCTACCGCTAACAGCCCACCTGACTGAACGAACCAAGGAGCAAGTGCTGGACGTGTTGGATCAACTCGAAGAACACCACCTCGTTTCACGCCGGCGGATGCGACAACAGGCAATCACCTTCCTGCAGGATCGAGAAGATCTTGAGTCCGTGGTATTACGTGCGGAATTGACAATGAAGATCGACCCGACGGCGACAAACGCGGCGCACACGATCGATATCGCGGAACAGTGCTTGGGTAGCCATCAACTCAGCCTGGCCCGACGAGCGTTGGTGGCAGCACAAGCCGGAAGTCACGACGAGAGCATTGTGACACGGCTGGCGATGATGCGTGGAAGATTCCGGAAGGCTCGACCGACACCAGCCCCAGTTTGAGGCGCGGTTCAACTAATCGGTCAAACGGTCGGCACCGGCGTAGACATTGTATGCAGCGCCCCGGGAAAATCCAACCAATAGCATGCCAGTATCTTGGGCAAGACTCACGGCAAGAGAGGACGGCGCCGACACACCAACCACTACACCGATTCCAACCAACGCCGCCTTCTGCATGATCTCAAAACTCTGACGCCCGGAGACCACGAGTGCAACGGGTGGTAACGGCCACTGCATGCGTGCGACGTTACCGATCACCTTGTCCACCGCGTTGTGACGTCCCACATCTTCTCGCACGGACAACGCTTGACCATCCAGATCGTACAGACCGGCCGCGTGCAAACCACCAGTGGTATCGAAGGTCGGCTGCGCTTCGCGAAGTTGTGTGGTGAGCGATGACACCACCGAGCGTGAAATTGTATACGCCGGCGCCGGACGGGCAAGAAGCTGCACTTGTTCGATAGAGGCTTTTCCACACACACCACATGAACTCGACACGAACATGTTTCTCTTGAATTGATCCATGTCCAAATGGATATCCTCGCGCAGCATTACCGTCATGCGCGATTCGTCCAGCCGTTGCATACTAACAATCTCCGAGGGGTCAACCAGGATGCCCTCGGTGAGCAAGAACCCACGGACCAAATCCGTATCATCGCCTGGGGTCCGCATCGTCACCGCCAACGACTCCTCACCGATACGGATCTCGAGTGGGTCTTCAATCGCGACCGCGTCCACTCGTTCACGACGGTCAGACCGTATCACGGTGACCTTCTTACTGCGTTCGTTCACGAGGCCTCTTTTGTTGATTATAATTCACCGGTTCCCAATTCATCCAAGTCAACGTGGAGGTTTCATGAGATCGGTTGTCACGCTGGCCATTGTGGCCATGACCGCCTCGCCACTTGCCGCTCAACGCGGGTTGGTCCTGCCGCCGGAATATAAGGACATACAGGCGGACAAACTCGACGCGCAGCACCGACTTCTCGGCGCAATGGTGGACTCAATGCCGGAGCGATTGTACCGGGATCGCGCAACACCAGTCCAACGTGATTTCGCGGAGCAAATCTATCACGCCGCGAGTTCGGTCGGTTTCATTGCCGCGCGCTTCATATTCGACGCCCCCTCGCCGTTCAACGCGGACACAGCGAAAATGCTCAATAGCAAGGAAGAATTGCGCGCATTCGTTAACGAGGTATTCGAGTGGGCCCACGGCGCATTGGAGGACCAACCGGACGAGGATCGCAGCATGAACGTTACCCTGTTCGGCAATAACATGCCGAAATGGCAAATTTGGGACGAAATACACCAACATACAATTTGGACAACCGGCGCCCTCGTCGCAAACTTCCGCAAGCATGGCATGGCGCCGCCCGGGTTTTCGTTTTTTTAGCTGGCTCGTTGGGCGAGACGTATCGAGGCGTTGGAGCGTCATGGATGGGTGGATTTGTGTTTAGCCACAGAGGACACAGTAAATCAACACTCAACACTCAGCATTTAACACTCAACACTCAGCATCAACACTCAACATTCAACTCTCAAGGACCTACATGGAGGACCTACAAATGAGTGTTGATGCTGAGTGTTGAATGTTGAATGTTGAATGTTGAATGTTGAGTGTTGAGTGTTGATTTACCGGTCCTCTGTGGCCAAAAACCAAATCCAACCAACACCCACCAAAGTACCCCCACCTAGTATTCTCGCGTACATTCCAGAATGTCAATTGATCGTTTCCATCCGGTCGTCGCTGATTGGTTCACTACGGCAATGGGAGAGCCAACGGAACCACAGAAGTTTGGTTGGCCGGAGATTCAAGATGATCGACACACGCTCATTGCTGCACCGACAGGATCGGGCAAAACACTCGCCGCGTTTCTGACGGCAATCGACCGTCTTTTTCGAGAAGGCCTCGAAACGGGTGAGCTGCCAAACGAAACAACCGTCGTTTACATCTCCCCGTTGAAAGCCCTGTCATCCGACATCTTCGCCAATCTTTCCACGCCGCTGAACGGGATTGAGAAATTGGCGCATGAACGCGGGCTCGAGCCACCCCCAATCCGTACGGCCGTTCGCACCGGCGACACACCGGCAAGCGAACGGGCAGCGATGTTGCGGAGGCCACCGCACATCTTGGTGACGACACCGGAGTCCCTTTACCTGATGGTGACGGCGGAACGAAGCAGGAATATGCTGCGGACCGTCCAGACGGTCATCGTCGATGAGATTCACGCCATTCTCGGATCGAGACGCGGAGCGCATTTGTCGTTGACACTTGAACGGCTGGAACACGCGGCGGCGCGACGGTTGCAACGGATCGGTCTCTCGGCAACACAACGACCCATTGAGGACGTGGCAAGCTATTTGGTCGGTGGCGATCGGCGTGACGGATCGGACTCACCGAACTGCGCCATTGTCGATCGCGGACATAAACGCGACATGGACCTGGCCATCGAGGTGCCCAAATCGCCACTTGAAGCGGTCATGTCGCATGAAGTGTGGGAAGAATTGTACGGACGCCTCACCGACCTCGTACAGGACCACCGCACGACTTTGATTTTCGTCAACACACGTCGACGCCGAACAGCGTCTGAAAAGCGGTCAACTCCGTGTTTTGATTGCGACGGCCTCGCTGGAATTGG
The DNA here is from genome assembly GCA_036679565.1 of Gemmatimonadota bacterium. Classification (GTDB taxonomy): domain Bacteria; phylum Gemmatimonadota; class Gemmatimonadetes; order Gemmatimonadales; family GWC2-71-9; genus JAZDDC01. The sequence goes on along the minus strand of JAZDDC010000127.1, from coordinate 5,383 downwards.
GAATTGACATCGGACACGTCGATCTGGTTTGTCAGATTGGATCGCCACGATGGATTTCTACGTTATTGCAGCGGGTCGGGCGTTCGGGGCACACCGTTGTGGGAACACCCAAGGGCCGCGTGTTTCCGGTGTCACGTGATGATTTGATCGAATGCGCGGCATTGCTGCGAGTTGTTCGCAAGAACGAGTTGGACAGACTCATTCAGAGCAAAGCGCCATTGGACGTGTTGGCGCAACAGATCGTAGCGGAATCTGCCTGTGAAGAGTGGGATGAGGATGAGCTTTTTGCGATGATTCGGCGCGCACAGCCCTACGCCAAGCTCGAACGCTCTGTTTTTGACCAGGTGGTTGAAATGGTAGCGCAGGGTTTTGCCACACGCAGAGGGAGACGCGGCGCGTTTGTGCACTACGACGGGGTCAACGGAAAACTGCGCGGGCGCCGCGCCGCAAGACTGACCGCAATTACCGCGGGCGGCGCCATTCCCGACAACGCCGACTACCGGGTGATCCTAGAACCTGAGCAGACATACGTTGGCAGCGTGAACGAGGATTTTGCCATCGAGAGCATCGCAGGCAACATTTTCCAACTCGGAAACGCGTCGTGGCGTATTCTCAAGATTGAGTCAGGAACCGTACGTGTCGCTGATGCTCGGGGAGAACCGCCCACCATACCGTTTTGGTTTGGTGAGTCGCCCTCTCGCAGTGAAGAATTGTCGATAGCGGTATCGGACCTTCGGCACGAGGTCGAAGCACTGCTTGAGACCCCAGACCGGGCACTCCGTTGGCTGGTTGACGAATGTAACCTTACGCAACCTGCCGCCGAACAGATCGTTAGTTACCTCGCGGACGCGAAACACATATTAGGTGTACTACCCACACAACATTGTATCGTGCTCGAACGGTTTTTCGACGAGTCCGGTGGCATGCAACTCGTGTTGCACGCACCATTTGGTGCACGGGTCAATCGGGCATGGGGGCTGGCGTTACGAAAGAAGTTTTGCCGTCAGTTCAATTTCGAATTACAAGCCGCGGCCGTCGATAATGCGGTTCTCTTGTCGTTGGGACCGCAGCACTCGTTTCCACTTGACGATGTCTTTCGGTACCTGCACCCAAATACAGTCCGGGACACCTTAATCCAAGCGTTACTCGATTCCCCCGTCTTTCTAACCCGATGGCGCTGGAACGCGACATTGTCACTCGCCGTCTTGCGTAACCGCGCCGGAAAGAGAGTGCCGCCGCCACTCCAACGAATGCAGGCAGAAGATCTGATGGCCGCGGTCTTTCCGGACGCTGCGGCGTGTCTCGAAAATATTGGCGGTGACCGAGAGATCCCGAACCACCCCCTCGTTCGGCAAACCATTGATGACTGCTTGGAAGAGGCGATGGACTTGCCCACACTCAAACGCGTTCTCGAACGTATTGTCGCCAAGGACATTCAATGCTTATCCCGGGATACGCCCGAGCCGTCCCCCCTTTGTCACGAAGTATTGAACGCACAGCCATATGCTTTCCTGGATGACGCACCACTTGAAGAGCGTCGTTCGCAAGCCGTGTACACACGCCGCGCCATGGAACCATCCTCGGCGAACGAACTGGGCGCACTCGACCGCGACGCGATCTCGCGTGTCGCCGACGAAGCATGGCCTCTTGTGCGCGACGCCGACGAACTGCATGATGCGCTTTTGACCGGTGGATTCCTGACGGAGATCGAAGGTGTCAACGCCCGTGGCGAGTCGTGGGCCCCCCTGTTCCACGAACTGGCGAACGAGCGTAGGTGTGCAACGGTTACCATCGGTGGCGCCGAAGGCAAACGTGTGTTTTGGGTGGCGGCCGAACGGCTCGGCGAGTTCCTGTCGATGTGGATTGACCGTGACGGCGTTGTGTCGTCCGTTGATGGAGGCTCCGGGTTGAAACACCCGGACGCGAGTGTGGTCTCACGATCGGACGCCGTCAAGCAAATTCTTCAGGGTAGAATGGAACTGACCGGCGCGGTGACCGTCGAAGCCTTGAAAGCCTCTTTCGGTTTACCGGCAGATGAGATCGACGTCGCACTACATGAGTTGGAAAACGATGGCGTGGTCCTTCGCGGATACTTCACGCCCGGAAGCGACGTACAGGAATGGTGTGACCGCCGGCTTTTGGCACGTGTACATAGGTACACCATTCAACGATTGCGTGCTGAGATCGAACCGGTCAGCATTGCCGATTTCATGCGATATCTATTTGTCTGGCAAAAGGTCCACCCCGATCACAAAGCGACGGGTGTCGATGGCCTCAGCGCCGTGATCGACCAACTCGACGGATACGAAGTTGCCGGCGGCGCGTGGGAGACGGACGTGCTGGCGCAACGGCTGACGAACTACGAGCCGACACTACTCGACACACTTTCACTAACAGGAAGAGTTGCGTGGGGACGAATTTCTTCCCCCTCACGCCCCGGCGGTGGGCCGTACGGATCGGGACCGGTCCGCACGACACCCGTAGCGCTGTTCCGCAGAGAACACGCAACCATTTGGCTTGCACTGGCTACGATCGACGGAGAGCCTGAATTGCCAACGAACGCCCAAAAGGTGTGGGATGTATTGGTACGCCGCGGCGCTATCTTTTTCCACGATTTGGTCGTCGAATCGGAGTTACTGGCCACACAGGTCGAGCAGACGCTGGGCACATTGGTCGCGCTCGGTCTCGTTTCTTCGGACAGTTTTGCCGGTCTGAGGGCTTTGTTGTTACCCGCAAATAAACGTCCCAGTTTGAAAACAGGCAACCGCCGAAGCCGTACAATCTCACCGACGAGTATCGAGGCAGCCGGTCGTTGGTCGGTTCTCACGCGTCGTTCCGATCCTGAACTCCAAGAGACCGCAACAGAGGAGCAAGCATGGGCTCTTTTGCGCCGTTATGGCATCGTGTTTCGACGCGTATTGGGAGGAGAGAGCAATTTGTCACCGTGGAGAAATTTGACCCGCGTGTACCGACAACTCGAAGCTCGAGGCGAGATTAGGGGCGGGCGTTTCGTTGCGGGCGTTTCGGGCGAACAATTCGCGCTACCCGAAGCGGTGGGTACCGTTCGCCGTATTCGTAAGGAAGGTAAAACCGGTGAGTGCATAGGCATCTCGGGCGCCGATCCACTCAACCTCACCGGGATTTTGACACCGGGTGATCGTATTGCCGCGCTATCATCCAATCGAATCGTATTCCGAGACGGTGTTCCCGTCGCGGCGCGGGAATCTGGAAAGAACAGAAATTTGACGGACATCGATCCCGCCGATCAGCATATCGTAGACGCAGCATTGCGACGCCGAGGTATCAGCCCATCCCTGAGACCGTACCTTGGCAGGGCCGGTTAAGCCGGATCCAACATAAATCGGGTGATGGCGTCGATGACTTTGGCGTCACGTAGGAGACGACGATGACCGAGCCCCCGCGTCGTCAACAACCGGCCGTTTTTCGCGGCGGAAGCCACGACAGAACCGTCTTTCCAGGAAATCTCGCGATCGTCCTCGTCATGCACCACGAGCACAGGCGTATCCAATGACGCCATGACTCGATCCGATTTGATGTCGTCCCACCGCAGGTCCAAACGTCTTCCCAATCGCGCAAGGAACTCCCGCGACACGACGTCGGAAAACCCCATTTGACGACCAACTGAACGGGTGACCGCGGCGAGGTCCGCTGGTGGTGCCACAAGCGCCATGCGCCGGACATCGACCCCACCCTGCACCGCCAGAGCAACCGCCAAGGACCCAAACGAATGGCCAACCATTCCATGGATTGGACCGAATCGATCGGCCATGCTTTGAATCGCAGCGCGCCACTCCAGGACATTTGTCTTCCGTCGCCGAGCACGGCCATGAGCCGGCGCGTCAAACGCGATGACGCGAAATCCCGCGGCCACGAGGGGGCCGGCAAGTCCATTCCATTGCACCGCTGCCCCGTTCCACCCATGGACAAGCAAAATGGCCGGGCCATCCCCCCAACTCCACGATTGTAGCAGCCCGGGCGGGGTTTCCACCGCTTCGTCAGGCACGTTCAAACCGGAGTCAAAACGATCCAGCGGGCCACGCCGTGATGGCGTCAATAGTAGTCGTTCAAAGACCCGCGCCGCCCCTGCGGGCCACGCAGTCCCGAGCAATCGGAATGGTAAGGTGGCTACGTATTGTTTAAAACGAACGTTCGTTCTCTTTTTCATATCGATGCCGCCGTCAGCAGCCTATCAAAGGCGCTTCTAGCTCTCGTCTCTGCCTTGGGATCCCGCATGAGGCGCCTGGCATGATGAAAACCAAGCATGGTTGAATAGCAGTCATGCGCAAATTGGCGGGTATCGAGATCATGCTGAAACTGTCCTGCCGCGACCGCTCGCTCAGCCGCCCGCGCAAGGATTTTGAGCCATTCGCCTTGCGTCCAAACCAGATAGTCCCGAACGGGCCCCTCCTGGTCATCCAACTCGATGGACGCGGCCACAAAAAGACATCCAGCCCGGCCACCTTCGGCGGTCCCCCATGCAAGCCAGTTTTCAAACAGCGCCCGGATGCGGGGGACCCCGGCAGCCTCGGCCAACGCCGGCGCAACCACTTGGTGAACGAACCGCTCCGCCGCCGCCTCCAGTGTTTTCGTTTGCAAACTCTCTTTAGAGCCGAAATGGGCGAACAATCCACTTTTGGACAGCCCCGTCCGGCGGGCCAACGCCCCGATGGTAAGGCCTGATAATCCGTTGACCGATGCCATTTCCACGGCCGCAGCCAGGATCTCAGATTTGGTCTGCTCTCCCTTCGGCATCATTTAATATAGCACGAACGTTCGTTTTTGTAATGCTACCAGCTACCAGCTACCCGCTTTTTACGAAGTCTGCCAGGGATACCAAAGAACCACGAGTCCATAATCGGACCATACCGGGACTCGTCGGCCGCCCCGACAAATAAACTTCCACTGTGGTCTGACCAGCCCGTCGAATCGCTTAAGGGATTCCGTGCTCTTTTCGTGAATTTCGTGGATTCCGTGGCTATCCTCGCCAAAACCAAAACGGCGCCCTTGAGTTCTGAACCCTGAGTCGCCTTAGATGCGACCTACGCTTGAACAATCCCGAGAGGCGGATAGACCTTCCATCGCCCACGCGTAAAATCCGGAAAATCTACCGGTTGGCTCCGATTCGCGACGGATATCTCAGACAGCGCAACCACCGCACTCAATCCGGCGGCATCGTAGACATTCATATCGGTCGGAACACCCTCGCGCAGACATTTGATGAGCCGATAGTCCTCGAAATAGTCCATCCCGCCGTGACCTGCTCCCTCGGCATCATTGGAAAGCTGCCGCCAAAGCGGGTGATCAAACTCCTCGAGATACGTTTGCGCCTCATCCCACTGGTGCGGTTCGCTGCGACCCTCGA
>JAZDDC010000126.1:0-5446 GCA_036679565.1 Gemmatimonadota bacterium | reverse complement strand
TTGTACGCCGTCAATACCGTGGGTGCGGCACTCGGCGCACTTGCGGCGGGCCTCTATCTGCCCCGGGTAATCGGGTTTCGCGCTTCGACTTTCGTCGCTGCCGGACTCCTCGGTGCAGTCGGTGTGATTGCCATGGTTTGGGGTCGGTCTGTCCGCGAAGAAGCGAACCCCGAGCGTGCGCAGGCCGTCCACACGACTCGCTCAACCCCATGGCCCCGGACGTGGATTGGCGTTCTGGTGGTCATATCCGGTTTCGGTACGTTGAGTCTCGAGGTACTGTGGACCAGAATGTTCGCGCAGGTCCTTCAGAACTCGGTTTACTCTTTTTCAATCGTATTGTCGATGTTTTTGCTGTGCCTGGGGCTTGGCGCGTTGCTAGCACACGGTTTGGTCAAGTTAAACGTCCGGCCGATGGTGACCCTCTCAGCCGTTCTCGCGGCGGCCGGACTGGCTATTTCAACTTCCCCGTTTCTTTTCTACTCGTTGACGAACGGGCTTCAGTACGTCGCGTCCGAAGCGAACTGGTCGAGGTACACCCTGGCGGTATTCGGTATGGCGGGAGCCGTCACGCTCTTACCCGTGACGTTCATGGGAGTCGTTTTTCCTTTTTTGTTGAAAGTGGAAGAACAGCCCGGCGTGCCTGTCGGTGAAACCGTCGGTAGACTCGTGTCGCTCAACGCTATCGGAGCCATCATCGGGCCTCTTGTTGCCGGTTTCGTCATGATGGGCGCAATCGGACTCTGGGCCAGCATAAGCGTGGTCGGATCCGTGTACCTTCTCGCCTCTGCGGTCGTGATCGCAAAGCTGCAAAGAAACAACGGCGTGCTACGGGTTCTGCCGTTCATAGCCGTTGCGGTTCTGATTGCGGTGGTCAATCCGTCCCGCCTGGGCATTATCAACCTGGGTCCCAACGAACGTCTATTGGATGTTTGGGAAGGTAGTGCAGGAACTGTCGCGGTTGTGAGAACACAGGACAACCTGAAGATCCAACTCGACAACTACTATACGCTCGGTGATACGCGTTCGATGGCAGTTGAGCAAATGCAGGCCCACCTACCGTTGCTCCTCCATCCCGATCCGCGTTCGACGTTCTTTCTGGGCCTGGGAACCGGCATCACCGCCGGAGCGGCCCTCGACCATCCGGTGTCTAAGGTTGTGGCGGCGGAATTGGTGCCGGACGTCGTCAAGGCGGTTCGCCAGTATTTCATGCCCTACATCAACGACCTGTTCACAGATCCGCGAGTGACGATCGTCGTCGAGGATGGACGGAACTATTTGCTCTCCACCCGCGAGAGGTACGACGTCATAGTCGGCGATCTGTTTACGCCCTGGCACGCCGGGACCGGCAGTCTTTACACCCGAGAACACTTCGCCGGTGTGCGCTCGCGATTGCGCGACGGCGGGATCTTCGTTCAGTGGCTTTCGTTATATCAACTTTCTGCCGCCGAGTTTTTTACGATTACCCGCACAATGGCGGAATCGTTTCCGTATTTGACGTTGTGGCGGGGGGATTTTTCCCCTTCCCGGCCGATCGTAGGGTTGGTTGGATGGCCAAACGATCAACCGCTCGACTGGGACGTTTTCTCCGGACGAGCGAGCCAATTCTTTGGTTCGGGTTCGGAAGGCGCCAACATGGCTGGTCTTTTCTACGCCGGGAACCTGTCCTTAGCGGACACTCTATTCCAAAGTTATCCCGTGAACACCGACGACCGCCCAGTCATCGAATATCTAGCTCCGATCACTCAACGCACACACGCCGCCCAGGGAGATGGCCGCCTCGTGGGAACGATGTTGGCTGACCTCTACGAAGTGTTGCTTCGTCAAACACCGGTTGCAATTGATCCTTTTCTCTCTGATCTTCCCGTCGGGGAAATGTCGTACGTGACTGCTGGACTGAAGTTTTTCAACTACAATCTGTACCGCGAGTTGGGACAGACGGCGCTGTCGGAACGCGCCCTGGATGAACTGAGGACCGTGTGGCCTGCCGGTCCATGGAATACTGATGAACCGTAGCCTCCGACTTGGAAAGCCGTTGAGCGACACTGGTTCCTTCGTGTCGGAAACCCGGCACGTGAACACCGCCACGCGTGAGCGATCAACCGATCACGAAACCCGTACTACTATGTCCCGGCGAACACGATCCGGGTCCGCTCAACCGACGCAACTTGCCATCTCCACTGGCCCCCCGCGGGCCCTTAACGCACCGAGCCGTAGGGTAGCATCTGCCGGCGTACATGCTCAATCAGCCGGCAGACCCCATAGCTCGGTTAATGCTCGTCGTCTCCGTCTTCGTCTGCGTCTTCAAACGCCTTCATGGCACCGACAATGTTTTGCTCAATCATGCTCTCGAACTCACCGCCTTCGTTGGCAAGCAACGGATCTACGAACATACCCGCCCCATCCACGAAAAAACGGTCCAAGTTCAACACGATCGTCATGTTTGTGGTCATCTTGGTCTCATCAATCGTAACCGGTGGTTCGAGGAAGAACCCCTGATGAGCGTTCAAATCTGTCGTAAAGGTAAATGCCGTTCCATTGAACGTTCCTTCGATCCGAAGGCTGTTGCCATCCATATGCGGATTCGCGGCGATAAAATCTGCATCAGCCGGATTATCACTGCTCGCCTTGTATACTTCCATTTCCACGCCGTAATATGTCCCCATTTCGACATCTACCGTGAATTGGCGTGCCAATCCACCCAAGGGAACATCAACGAGAAGCGGCCCAATCTTAAAATCCGTACACCCTGTGGCGTCCGGGTTGGTATCGCACTCGTCTAAACGTTGGAGGAGAAATTCGCCGATCACGATTTCGACCTTTGTGATCGTAAGCGTATTCTGACCATCCGTGTACGTTTCGGGTTCCGCACCGGCGGAGAAGGACATGCCATTGGCCGCCCCACCTCCTCCGCTCCCCGAAGGCGTCGCAAACGCAAACGTTACAAAGTTACCATTCGGATTGGTACCAATGTCTGCGCCAGCACCACACCCAGCCAGTAAAAAAATGGAACCGGCGGCAAGAGTTAATTTTCGTGTCGCGACCATGTCTTTTCTCCTAACACATTCTACAATGAGGAAACTTACCGCCTTAAGGTTTCTTAATTGAGGCAAGCACTTACAATAAGAATTTTTGCAAGAACAGTGCCGATGTCATGGAGCTTTCGAATCGGTGGCACGACGCGGACCATGCAACAGAGCGCTGATACGGATGTTGTATGCACGACGTATCCGGTGGGCGAAATGCCGTAGTTGCGCGCGCCAAGTGCCCCAATGCGATGATTGCGCTGCGGAGGCCCCTACCTACGATTTGTTCAGACCACCGCAGGAGGCGTCTGTTGGTCTATAGTTAGTTGCGAGACCGCGGTCAAGATGCCGATGCCGGACGATTTTGTCGTGCACTCGTCAAAAGGAGAAAACATGACGGATCAATACGTGTGGTTGATTTGGTCCAGTTGGTTCCTCATCCCATGGGGACTTCTGTATGTGGTTTTCCCCGTACATAGGAAGGCGATGTTGTGGGCAAGCATTTTCACCGCACCGTTCGGGTTGACGGAGCCGATTTTCGTTCCGGAGTATTGGTCGCCACCAAGTTTGTTCAACCTCGCGCAGCGCACCGGTTTCGATATAGAGAGTCTCATTTTTTGTTTTGGCATCGGTGGAGTCGCGGCGGTACTCTACAACGTGGCGACACGGTCGCATTTCGAGCCAGTGGACGAAGGATACAAGAACCTACCCCTTCACCGTCACCACAAGTGGGCGATTGGCGCACCGTTTCTTGCGTTTCCGATTTTTTACTTCTTTCCGTGGAACCCTATCTATCCGAGCTTTGTGGCCATGATCATCGGCGCACTTGCTACCGTATGGTGCCGCCCGGACCTGAAACGCAAAATCTGGCTCGGGGGCGGCCTTTTTCTCGCCTATTACTGGACTTTCGTCGAGGGGCTCGAACTCATCTCGCCAGGTTATGTCGAACGCGTGTGGAACCTCTCCGATCTCACCGGGGTCATGGTCCACGCCACGCCTCTTGAAGAGCTACTGTTTGCCGGGACGTTCGGTATGTATTGGGCTGGGGTGTATGATCATTTCACATGGCGTAAAACCATTAGAAGTTAGGACGTAGCCGTCGGATGCGGCGGAGGCATAGGCATTCCTAAAGCGACAGGGGCGAAACAGGTAGCGTTTCTCAGGAGTAACGGGTCTAACGGGGATATACCAACTCGTGGCCGGATCCGTCACGGGAACAACGCCGGACAGTTGAAGAGCACGCAGGACGGGCCACGGGCAACAGGTAGAGCTACCAGGTGTTTATATATAAGGAATACGGCACCAGTCCCACGGTCGGCGGCCACCTCGCCGCTTGGTCGCATCCGCGCGATACCCTCGGGGTCGATGACGCGTGCCTGCATGTGACCTCGACACATCACTGAAAATCGAAGGCCCCTCGGAGTAGTGCGTACACATAAGCCACCAAAAGAAGCCCAAAGAAGATGAACATTTCCACCAAACCTACGAGTCCGAGTTGGCGAAAGGCGACGGCCCACGGGATGACAAATACGAGTTCGACGTCGAAGATGAGAAAGATTACCGCAATCAGATAAAACTTGACGTCGAAACGTCCACGCGTTCCCCCGATCGGAGGCATGCCCGATTCGTACGGAGCGGCCTTGATTTGTGTTGGCCGACGCGGTGACATCATGTGCGACATCATAAGCATCATGATCGCGTTGAAAACTACCAGGCCAGCCAGCAACAACACCGGAACATATTCGCGCATCATATTCACCGATACCAATCGTCGTAACCGCGAATGACCGACTACAATGACATACTAGATTGCCCCGTCGATCCTATTGGGCCAATCGTCGAGATACCATGTTGTAGATAGGTGCAAAGACCAATCCCGCATACACCCCGTAGAGAAATGACTCCACAAGGCCAATGACGAATCCGGTGAGAGTCAGCCACGTAAACCCCGGCAATATCGACTCGAGCCAACCGGTCATGTGGAGAGTCTCCGGTACCACCAGACCGTATAATACGCAAACGACATACGACACAGCGCCAAAGAGTCCCAACGACCAGGTCAACACCTTAACGTTAATCATCGTTTTCCTCCCTATCCGGATCGTCAACATAAGCTCGCGGTAACCGGCTGCCGGCGTGACGTCCACCGCCGTGCGCGTGGCCATGTCCGACGTGCATCCATACGAAGAAGCCAAAAACCACAATCCAGAACCAATTCTCTCGTAGCCAATCCATTTGACGCCCCTGGTGAAGGTCTGATCTCACAACTGCGCAGACACGTTGCGTGCGAGGTTGTGCCTTGCAAACACGGTCGTGGCGAAATTCGCTCACGCTAAGGCGGCGGCACCATGCGTACCTGTTCGGATTTTCTGCACATCCAGCACCGGATAAACCGTAACTATGCCGTCGCCACGTGTCCCGGT
>JAZDDC010000125.1:0-3483 GCA_036679565.1 Gemmatimonadota bacterium | reverse complement strand
AATTTCTATACGAGGATCAGGAGATCCTCGCCGTTGCCATGATGGGGAATCCGGAGCTTTGGGCAGCCATGGTTGAAAAAGAGTCCGTGCTGGCCACGGCCGAACAACACTTCGACGCCGACCGGTTCTCCGAGTTGGAAGAGATCGTTCAGCGGCATGATGGGTACACGGCGGAATCCCGTGCGGCAACGATTCTCGAAGGCCTTGGTCTTCCTGCACATGTTCATCGTGATCCGGTGTCTACGCTTTCGGGTGGCTTCAAACTTCGTGTGTTGTTGGCGCAGGTGCTGGCCAGTGCCCCAGATGCGTTGTTACTAGATGAGCCTACCAATCATCTGGACATTCTCTCGATCCGGTGGCTTGAGATGTTTATGGCGGATTTCCCCGGACCGGTCGTGGTGATTTCTCACGATCATCGCTTTCTCGACAACGTGAGCACGACCATCCTCGATGTCGATTATGAAACCGTGCTGTCGTATAAGGGCAACTACAGCAATTTCCTCAAGGCGAAACTTGCTGAGCGTGAACGAAGAATGAAGGAAATTGGAACACGCAAGCGGGACATTGCGCATCATCAAAAATTCGTGGACCGCTTCCGTGCCAAGGCAAGCAAGGCGCGTCAGGCACAGAGCAAATTGCGTATGATCGAAAAGAAGGCAGAGGCGTTGACGGAGCTTCCGGAGAGTTCCCGTCGCTATCCAACGTTTTTGTTCGAACAAACCCGCGATAGCGGACGCGAAGCACTCTCGATCAAAGGAGTAAAAAAGGCCTTTGGAGACAATGAAGTTCTTCATGGTGTCGGCCTTTTCGTGCGCCGAGGTGACCGACTGGCAGTTATGGGCCCCAATGGCATCGGCAAGTCGACGCTGCTGAAAATCGTCATGGGCGAAGTCGCGGCCGACGAGGGTAGTGTGGAATGGGGATACGAGACGCATCCCGGGTATTTCGCGCAGGATCACCGCGAGCAATTGGGCAATGCGTCACAAACCGCGGAAGACTGGATCTGGAATTTTTGTCCAGGAAAAGACATCGGCTACGTACGAGGACGCATGGCTCTGATGCTTTTTTCCGGTGACGAGGCAAAAAAGCGTTTGAACACACTGTCCGGTGGTGAGGCCGCACGACTCGTCTTTAGCAAATTGATGCTGCAGAGACCGAATGTCCTTGTGCTTGATGAGCCGACGAATCATTTGGACCTAGAGTCAATCGAAGCACTCGTCAAAGGTCTCAAGGCTTACACCGGAACATTGATCCTCGTCTCACATGATCGTTGGTTCGTGGGTCAGCTTGCCACTCGTGTTGTCGAGATCACGCCGGACGGGATTCGCGATTATCAAGGCACGTATGAGGAATATGTTCATTCCTGTGGCGATGACCACTTGGATGTCGATCGAGTAGTCCTTAAGGCCAGAAAGGAAAAGCGACGTGACGGCGTAAAGGCCTCGCCGAACAACGAACGAACCAAGACATCGGTGCCGAGTGGTGATCCCAAAAAACGAAGGAAGAAATTACAAGAGCGTCATGACCGACTCACAACTCGCGTCGAGACGACGGAATCACGGATCGAAGAAATCGACACGACCTTCTGTCAACCGAATTATTACGAACGCACGCCATCAGAAGAGGTGCGCGCGTTGGAAGAAGAACGAAACGTTCTTCAAAACGAACTGACCAAAATCACCACGGAGTGGGAACGCACAGTGGAAGCAATCGGCGCCCTAGATTAACCCATCGCCATACCGCCATACCGCCATACCGCCATACCGCCATACCGCCATATCGCCATACCGCCATACCGCCTACTGGTCTCCCACTGCGCCAGCCAAAACGATATCACCCGTTGGTTGCTGTGACCCGCCAATCGGTTCGATCGATACAGCGGCCTGGCTCAACCGTTCAGGATCTGATGGCCCGGCAACACGCAGAACGCTCCGACCGTCGGATGCGGTGTTGAACGTTTGGGATGGAATGACGACACCATCGTCCTGAATGAACCACAGTTGGTACACACGATCGGCAGCCGGTGGCGGTAGTTCGAACGCGTGCAGTATCATGACATTGTCCTGCCGATTCCAAAAAACACGCAGACCGGGATCGGTGGCACCCGTTGAGGTGAGTACGAATTGTTCTGTTGTCGTGGAGAGGATGTTGCTCAACAGTTCGTCCTGAGCCGCAATCTGGGCGTTCGCCACATTGAGGGCGTCAGACGATATTATCAGTCGCTGTTGGACGTCATTCGCTCGAAATGCAAAAGCAATGGCAACTGCGGCGGCGGCTGCCGCTAGGCCCCATGCCAACAATTGTTGCGGGCGCTGCTTTACGGCACGGATTGGTCTGATGTTGTCTTTCGACGCGGCAACCTTTTCTTGCACTTTGGCCCAGATGGTTTCATCGGGTTGCGCCTCGGCCACGTCTGCCGCCAATAGAGCGGCGACTTCCCGGTACTCGGCGACCTCGTTACGCAGTGTGCCGGATGTTGCGAGTTCGATCTCAAATTCACGCCGTTCGTCCGGGTCGAGTGCCCCCAAAACGTAGGCCGCTGCTAGTTCATTCATATCCGGGCGCGTGGTTTTACTCATTGGTCATATCTACGAAAAGATGACGCAGTCCGTCCCGCAAGCGTTGCATCCCTGACCGTATGCGGGTTTTGATGGTTCCCAAGGGTACGTCCAGCTGCGTTGCGATCTCGGAATGAGAACGGCCATCAAAAAAGGCGAGTTCAATAGCCTGGCGTTGCTCGTTGGAAAGTACGGACATGGCGTGGCGCACGTGGGTGCGTCGTTCATTGGCTTCAGCGCGCTCGTCCGCGTTTTCGATCCCTGTGCCCAAACCGGGTGCGATGTCGGGGGCTGTCTGTGACGCCCTGTCCGTCATTTCCTCTCGTCGCCGTCTTGCACGGACGGCGTCAAGCGCACGGCTGCGAGCGATCGTGGTGAGCCACGCCGAAACAGAGCCTCGGTTGCCGTGGAAACGGACCGCTTCACGCCAAGCCTGGGCGAACGACTCCGCGACCACTTCTTCGGTGTCGGCCCGATCTTGCAGGATGCGATATGTCACGGCTTGCAGCGTGGGTGAAAAGCGAACGTAGAGCGTTCGCAGCGCTGATTCGTCCCCGTCCGCCATCCGCTCAATGAGCGCAACGTCGGGCCGGCGGGTACGGGTGGTCATCACGCGGCGCCAACCGTGAGTCGTTGAGTCGAACCTGTTTTGGTCACGCGATGGGAGTGCTGAGGTCCATAGCACAATCTAAGTCTCCGCCGGCGGTTACACCAAGTCCTTCCAAAAGAGTACGTACGGCATCTGCCATCAGTTTGGTCGGTGAGATCCGCCGTGACCCCAATCCGTTTGCCACGTTGTGTCGTACACCATATGAAGCCGGGCGGCAGAATCCGGCGTACTCTCATATGGAGGTCAGACAAATGAGTCGTTTGACATGGCTACGGCGCACCAGCTTGATCGGGGTCCCGCTAGCATTTGTGGCAG
>JAZDDC010000124.1:0-35766 GCA_036679565.1 Gemmatimonadota bacterium | reverse complement strand
CCTCCAAATGGTGTATCAGCTCACACCAAGTGCTGAGGTACGTCGCTTACTTGATCAGGCAGAGGCGGCGGTGTTGGTCGGGGACGTGCCCGAGGTATTGTCCGATTCCGCCACGGATGGAAACGGGAATCCGTAACACAACCTCTGGTTGAACGCCTGTCGGCTCACATTTACTTTCCAGGGCTATGGACTTTGAGACGGTGCGAGCCAACCTCGCACGCGTGCAAGAGGGCGTTGCCCGTATCCAAGCCCGTGAGGGATTGGTCGGTCGGGTCACGGTCATTGCCGTGACCAAGGGTCACACCGCCGACGCGGTTGCAGCAGCCGTACATGCTGGAGCGACCGATGTTGGTGAAAATCGGGTGCAGGAGGGCCTGTCCAAGAAAGTGGAAGTGGGGGACCAACCGGTCAAATGGCATCTGATTGGTCACTTGCAGACCAACAAAGCCAAGTACATTCCGGGCACGTTCGGCATCGTACACTCCGTAGATTCTGGTAAACTGGTCCGCGCTTTGGACGTCGCTTGGGGCACACGGAAGACCGCGGGCGACGACGACAAGTTACGAGTTCTGATTCAGGTCAACGTCGCCGGTGAGCAGCAGAAGGGCGGGTGCAACCCGGACGCCCTTGTGGCGTTGGGCAGTCAAAGGGGTTTCGGGCTCCCGAACTGTCGATGGGTATGTCGGGTGATTACGAAGCGGCGGTGGCCGAGGGTGCAACCATGGTCCGATTGGGGACCGTGTTGTTTGGAGAACGTCGATCATGACAGACGATGAATTTAGGTTGACCCCCGTTGACATTCGGAACCATGAGTTCCGAGTGACGTTTCGTGGGTATGAGCCAGCGACGGTGGAAGAGTTTCGCAATCAGATCGCGGATGAAATGGAGCGCTTGTTACGTGATCGTGCGACGCTCGAAGAGCGGGTGTTCAACCTGCGAGAGCAACTCAAGGCGTTTCGAGAGCGCGACAAGGCAATGAACGAAGCGCTTGTGACTGCGCAGCAGCTACGCCACGATGCGGAGGCGGATGCCTCAAAACAGGGTGAGGAGATTGTGCGCAATGCGCGTGCGGAGGCGGAACGTCTTGTGGGTGAAGCGAGTCAACAGGAGTTGAATGTGAGGCGTGATCATGCCAACGCAAAACGTCAGTTCAATGGCTACCTGGTGGCGTTCCGCTCGTTACTGGAACGGAACCTGGCCGAGATCGAGGCGTTGGCGTCCCATGAACGTGATGGCAATCCCGACGTCGAGAACCGTGGCTGAACATGACCCTCGCCGAAGAAATCAAAAACGCCACGCATGCGGTACGCGGCCAAACGGATTGGGTTCCTGACTTCGGCATTGTGCTGGGTACTGGTCTGGGTGGTCTTGTCGATGAGATCGATACGGTCGCTGAGATCCCGTACGACCAAGTGCCCGGCTTCCCGCTCTCGACCGTGGAAAGCCACGCCGGTAGGCTTTTGTTTGGTCGGTTGGGTGGGAAAAAAGTTGTGGCCATGCAAGGCCGGTTTCATCGATACGAAGGTTATTCGATGCAACAGATCGTGTTTCCCATTCGTGTCATGCGTGCGCTCGGTGCTAAGACTCTCATTGTGTCCAATGCCTGTGGTGGGATGAATCCACTGTGGCAACCGGGCGAGTTGATGCTCATTGCCGACCACATCAATTTGCTTGGCGACAGTCCCCTGATCGGCCCCAATGATGAAACCATCGGTCCACGGTTCCCTGATATGTCCGAACCGTATGATGTCGAATTGCGGTCCGTGGCTAAAGCCACGGCCCGTCGAGATGCCATCGTGCTGCACGAGGGTGTGTACGTAGCGGTCACCGGTCCCAACTTAGAAACCCCCGCCGAATATAGATTTCTGCGTGGTATCGGGGCCGACGTTGTTGGCATGTCCACGGTTCCGGAAGTCATCGCTGCAATACATGCGGGGATGCGTGTGCTTGGTATCTCCCTTATCACCGACGCTTGTCTGCCGGATGCGCTCGAACCGGTGGACATTGAAAGAATCATTGCGACTGCGGCCAAAGCAGAGCCACAACTCACGTCCTTGATAGCGTCTGTGTTGGAGCAACTTCCCTGAATGACGTACGAACCTATCCCGTTGGTTGACGCAGATTCACTCGAAAAGGAAACGTTGCAACAGTGGGAGGACGAAGGCCTGTTCCATCAGACCGTGCGCGCCACGGCGGATGGAGAGCCTTTTGTGTTTTACGAGGGTCCTCCAACGGCAAACGGGAAACCCGGTATTCACCATGTGTTTTCCCGAACCATCAAGGATCTCATTTGCCGGTATCGGACCATGTGTGGGCGACAGGTTACGCGCATCGCTGGCTGGGATACCCACGGTTTGCCCGTGGAGATCTCGGTCGAGAAGGAACTCGGCATCAGTGGTAAGGCCGACATCGAAGCGCTGGGCATTGCCGAATTCAACAGACGTTGTCGCGAAAGTGTTCTTCGGTACAAGGCAGATTGGGAGGCGCTGTCTAACCGAACTGCGTATTGGCTTGACTACGATCGTCCGTATGTCACCTATACCAACGATTACATCGAGTCCGTGTGGTGGCTGTTAGCGGAGCTGTGGAAAAAAGACTTCTTGTACGAAGGGCGCAAAGTCCTCCCGTACTGCACACGGTGTGGCACGGCGTTGTCGAGCCACGAGCTTGCGCAGGGTTACGCAGATCACCGCAGCCCCTCGATTCATGTAAAGTTTCCCGTCATATCCCCGGTTGGGGACAATGTTAGTCGTGCTCTGTTGGTGTGGACCACGACGCCGTGGACGCTTCCGTCAAACATTGCCGTCGCGGTCAATCCCGACTTCGAATACGTGGAACTCGATGTTGACGGCACGGGTCTCATCGTCGAGCGCACCATTGCCGAGTCGAAAACGGTACCGGGTGTTCTGGATGGCGAACCGCTCGGAAGCCGCCCCGTCCTTCGAATCTGGTCTGGCCGTGAGTTGATTGGTTGGAAGTACACGCAGTTACTCGACGCCGTCGATGTACCAAAGGACTCTGCGTTCCGTGTTGTAGCAGGGGACTTTGTGACACGCGAGGACGGAACAGGACTCGTACACTTGGCACCGGCATTTGGTGCGGATGATTATGAGGTGATTCGGCGTGAGGGTATGGCCTTTGTCAATCCTGTGGATGAGGCTGGTCGGTTTGGCAAGACCGCTTGGGCCGAGATTAACGGCAAGACCGTCTTTGAAGCAAACCCATTAATTGCCGAGCGGTTGGAACACGAGGGTAAACTCTTTGGGAAGTACCAACCAAAAGGGTACGAACACACTTACCCCTTTTGCTGGCGTTGCCACTCGCCGCTCATCTACTATGCTCGTCGGTCATGGTTCGTTCGAACAACTGCTTTCCGAGAGCAGATGGTTGCCTTCAACAAAGAGGTGCATTGGCAACCGCCCGAAGTAGGCGAACGGCGGTTTGGTGAATGGCTCGAGAACAATGTTGATTGGGCGTTGTCGAGGGACCGGTATTGGGGAACACCTCTCCCTGTTTGGGTGTGCCAGGAAGATCACGAACACAAAACCGTTGTCGGTTCCTACGAAATGCTGGCGGAGAAGTCCGGTCTGCAGATCGACAAGGAATTTGACCCACACCGTCCGTTTATCGACGACGTATTGTTGGACTGCGATCAATGCACCGGAAAGATGCGCCGGGTGCCTGAAGTCATTGACGCATGGTTCGACTCCGGCGCCATGCCGTTTGCACAATGGCACTATCCGTTCGAAAACAAGGATGAATTCAACGCGCATTTCCCGGCAGACTACATATGCGAGGCGCTCGATCAGACGCGGGGTTGGTTTTATTCTCTGATTGCCATTGCGGCCGGTGTCGTCGATCAATCCGCGTATCGTAATGTGATCGTCAACGGCTTGCTGCTCGATGCCGCCGGCCAAAAAATGTCGAAGCATGTTGGTAACGTCGTCGATCCATGGGGTGTCATAGAAGAGTTCGGTGCTGATGCCCTGCGATTGTACCTCGTGGGGTCCGGTCAGGTGGGGTTACCGAAGCGTTTTGACAAGAATGCAATTCCCGAGATGGCTGTTGGTTTCCTGAATCAGTTGAAGAATGTCTTCAACTTCTTTGCCAACTACGCGCAGGATTGGGAACCCAAGGCCGGAGAACGTGCCACACGCTCGCACTTCATCGATCGATGGTTACTCAGCCGGTTGGACCAACTCGTGGGCGAGGTGCATGAGGCGTGGGCCGGGTATGACGTGCGGATTGGTGTACGTAAGCTGATTGAATTCTGCGATGTAGATCTTTCGAACTGGTACGTACGTTTGAATCGGACCCGGTTCTGGGCGCCGGACAGTCGCGCGGATCCCGAAGCCCTGGACACCCTGTTCGAAACCCTCGTTACCTTCGCTCGTCTCTTGGCGCCGGCGGCGCCGTTCATGGCTGATGTGATCCATCGTCGTCTTACGGGGACGTCAGTGCATTTGGCTGGTTTTCCGGAAACCACAGGGCTTTTGGATCCGGTGCTGAACGATTCCATGGCCGTTGCGCGCAAGCTCGTTGGTTTGGCGCGTACAGCCAGGGAGTCGGCCAGCATCCGCGGTCGCCAGCCGCTGGCGGCCATGCATGTTGCGGTTCCGGCGTCTTATCGCGGGCGGGATCTGGAAGCGTGTCTCGACCTGTTGCGACGTGAAGTGAACGTCAAAGAGATCAAAGTCGTCGAGTCTGATGCTGATCTGGTCTCGCTTGCCGCAAAGCCAAACTTCCGATCTCTGGGCAAGGTGTACGGGTCCAAGACTCCTGTTGTGGCGGCCGCGGCCAAACATCTCACGGCTGAACAGTTGCGCGGGTTAGAAGAAGGCCAATCTGCGACAATTGATCTTGACGGAACGCGGATTGCATACAGGCCTGAGGATATTGTCGTGGTGCGGCAGGTAAAGTCGGATTGGGTCGTGCAAAGCGAAGGGCCCTTTGTCATCGCGCTCAATCCGGCCATTTCGAGTGCCCTCCGGATGGAAGGCTTGGCGAGAGAGGTCGTGAACCGAATTCAAAAGCTCCGCAAAGAAGCGGGGTACACGTTCACCACACGTATCACGTTGGGCCTGACGGGCTCGGCCGTGGTGTTAGAAGCGGTGGAAGCGCATAAGGACTACATCGCCCGCGAGACATTGGCGCGCCAGTTGCATATCGGTACCGAAGCGCTGGCCGCGGACCTGTCCCGGCCGGTGGAGATAGATGGGGAGGCCGTCGTTGTATCGATGGCGCGTTTTTGAGCACTAACCGCGACGGCCTCATGGGACCTTCGATCAGGGATGACGACGAATGAACAAAAAGCAGCTGACGCACCTTGAAAAAAGATTGCTCGAGGAGCGTGGTCGCGTCATGAAAGAACTCGGTCATTACGACAAGCAGTTCGCGTCCACCTTGGAGGGCGCCGAGGGCGACCCGTCCTCGTATTCATTTCATATGGCCGACCAGGGTACGGACGCCATGGAACGGGAAAAACAGTTCCTGTTCGCGTCGCAGGAGGGCCGATACCTCTGGCATGTGAACGAAGCGCTGCGACGCTTGTACAAAAAACCCAAAGATTTTGGGAAATGTCACGAATGTGAGGATGCAATCGATTTCGATCGGTTGGACGCGTTGCCGCACGCGCGTCTTTGCATCAAGTGCAAGGCCAAGGAAGAAGATGAAAAACAGCGTCGGTAACAGACGCGTCTTCTGGTATATCTTGGCCACTGTCGTTGCTGTCGATTTCGTGACCAAGGCCATTGCCGTTGCCAAACTCACCCGTTTCCCGATCCCCGTGGTCGGTGATTGGGTGACGCTCCAGTTGGTTTACAATACCGGCGCGGCCTTTGGTATCCATGTAGGTCCGCAGTCACGATTGGTGTTCGGTGTGTTGGCGGCTGTGGCGCTAGTTGTGCTTGGTGCCATGATGGTACAGACTCCACCTGCAGAAAAATTACGTTTGTTCTCCCTCGGACTGGTATGTGGCGGTGCTGTGGGCAATCTCGTCGATCGTGTTCGCAGTGCTCGTGGCGTCGTTGATTTCATCGACATCGGCGTTGGTTCGTATCGGTGGCCTACGTTCAACGTCGCGGACGTCGCTGTGAGTTGCGGAGCAGTTACCCTTGCGGTCATCCTTTGGAATGAAGGAAGCCACGGAGTTTCGGATACCGCACCCGCGGCGCGGTAAGTAACGTGTCCAGCAGCGTGGAACGGACGTTCCAAGTCACCGTTGACCGTACGGAACGCCTCGATCGGTTTCTTGCGGATCAACTCGAATATTCCCGAAGCCAGACCGGTCGTCTTGTGGCGGAAGGCGTCGTTACGGTTAACGGCAAAGTTGGGCGAGCGAGTCGCCGTTTGGTGCGTGGCGATACCGTTTCTGTGGCACCTCCACGAATCACATCCTTGAGACAGTTGCGGCCCAAGCAAATCGACCTCGACGTAGTTTACGAGGATGAGCACTTGATGGTGATTGACAAACCCGCCGGGTTGGTGGTGCACCCTGCTCCTGGACATTGGGATGACACACTTGTCAACGCGTTGGTTGCTCGAGGTACAGAGCTTTCGAAGCTCTCGACCGGACGTCCCGGAATAGTTCATCGTTTGGATCGGGATACATCCGGCCTCTTGATTGTGGCAAAAACGACTCAGGCGCACCAGCGGTTGGCACGGGATCTGGCCAAACATGATGTCCAACGCATCTATGCGGCCCTGAGTTGGGGGCACCTCAAGCATGATGAGGAAACGATTGATGCCCCCGTTGCGCGGCATCCCACGGATCGAAAACGTATGACCGTCCTCGCGACCGGCCGGCGGGCTCGGACCATCGTTTATCGGTTCGCCCGATTCGAGGACTGTGACCTCCTCCGTGTCACGCTGGAAACAGGTCGTACCCATCAAATTCGTGTCCACCTCGCGCATGTGGGTCATCCAATTGTGGGCGATCGGGTATACGGGGGAGGAGGCGCCCGCCGGGTCGGCCCGGCCCGGCGCGTTGCCGCGACCCGCATGGAAGCCAAAACGCCACGTCAGGCCCTCCACGCCGCCGCGCTCCGGTTCAATCATCCGGTATCGGGCGAGGTTATTGACTGCCGCGCCGATTGGCCGGAGGACCTCCTGCCTGCCCTCACGGACGTGATGGCCCCGGACCATGTCGTTGCTGGCCGTTCGGCCCTCGAGTATCTTGGCTTTTTCCAGTAATAGGCAGCGTTTTCCATCGCGCGGTTTCTTGTTTTCAAAGTTGATGAACTGACGTGCGCGGTACCGGTGAACTGCGTGCGGGAGGTCTTGCCGGTGCTGCCCGTGACCCGTATTCCAGGGGCCAACCCCCCCGTGCGTGGATTGGTCAGCGTCCGTGGCGAACTCATGACACTGATAGACGCACGTGCCGCTCTTCAGCAGAACACTAGCACTGACCGATACTCCATTGTGCTACTGGAAGCGGACCGACACCGGTTTGGGCTGGCTGTGGATGAGGTGGTGGACATGGTGACGGTTGGTGAGGGTGATTTTTCGCCGCGAGCGGCTTTACCGGGAATCCGGTCGCCGTTTGTAAGTGGGATCGGCGTCCATCACGAGGTCTCCTTCGCTGTTTTGGACCCAGTAGTATTGTCAACAGCCGTGATGCCATCTGAGGAGGTGGTGTGAGCCAAACCGTTCTTGTGTGTGACGACGCCATCTTCATGCGAACCATGATTGGCGATATTCTGAGGCAGGCGGATTACGACGTGATTGGAGAGGCCGAGACCGGTGTGGAGGCCGTCGACCGATTCACGGAGCTGAAGCCCGACCTCGTGACAATGGACATTGTGATGCCCGACATGGGTGGGATTGATGCGGTCCGTGAGATCGTGAAAATCGATCCGTCCGCGCGGGTGCTCATGTGTAGCGCGATGGGCCAACAGGCGCTGGTGGTTGAAGCCATCCAGGCTGGTGCGAAGGATTTCGTGGTCAAGCCGTTTCAACCGTCGCGTGTGCTCGAAGCGGTACAGCGAGTTCTCGCGTAACGATGGACCCCGCGAAGTACGCGGATCTTTTTCTCGACGAGAGCCGCGAACATCTCGCGGTCATCAACAATCAGCTCCTCGTGCTGGAAGGGCGACCTGACGCCACGGGGTCCGTCGATGCCATCTTCCGCGCGGTCCACAATCTCAAGGGCATGTCTGCCACCATGGGGTTCAGTGGCGTCGCGCGCTTGTCTCATGCCATTGAGAATGTGCTCGATCTGGTGCGGGCGTCTCCCGATCCGCCAGATCAGGAATTGCTTCAGCTTTTGTTCCAATCGGCGGACCGACTTGAGCAATCCATCGATGATGCCGTAAACGGTCGCGAATCCACTGATGTAAACCAGGCCATCGCCCCGCTCGACAGTTTTGCCGGTTCGTTCCAACCGGTGGACGCGGAAACGGAAAGTCAACCACCGGAATCGCCACCCACGGCCCCAGCCGGCACCCGTCGTCTGGAAGTCCGGATCCGAAGGGACGCGTTGTTACGGGGGGCCCGTGCGGCCCTGGTGCTTCAGCGTGTGGCTGCACTCGGAAACGTCCTGGCGGTTTCTCCGCCACAGACATCCATGGAGACACAGGCCTTTGACGGTCGGTTCAGCTTTGGACTACAGACCGATCAGTCAGACCTGGAAATCGAGGAGTTGATCAGGGGAGCCGGCGACGTCGAGTCGGTGACGATTGCCGAAGCGGGAACGGATACCAAGGAGTCGACCGCCGCTCGTCACGTGCGGGTCGATCTGCGGCGGCTGGACGCGATTATGAAGCTCGTGGGAGAACTCACGACCGCCAAAGCCGGGTTGATTGAGTTGGCCGCAGGACGTTCTGATCCCACGTTGGAGGCCATGACTCGGAAGGTTTCGCACCTGGTCGAGGGGCTCCAACACGAAGTTATTCAGGCTCGCATGGCGCCTGTGTCTCAGGTTTTTGACAGGTTCCCGCGTGGTGTCAGGGATGCCGCCCGTGAGCATGGGAAGCAAGTGGTCCTCGCTATTGAGGGTCGTGAGATCGAGTTGGACCGCGCGATTCTGGATGAGCTGAGCGATCCGTTGCTACATCTATTGCGGAATGCCATAGACCACGGCATTGAAACACCTGAAGAACGGGTGGCCAGCGGAAAACCGGCGGCCGGTCGGATTACGCTCTCGGCGCACCGGGAGCGGGCCATGATCGTGATTCGGGTGCGGGACGATGGCCGGGGGGTCGATCGGGACCGTATCCTGAGAAAAGCCAGGGAACGCCAGATCCCGGGCCAAAATGCCGATAACTTGAAGACTGAAGAGCTTTTAGAGCTTTTGGCCCAGCCTGGCTTCTCCACCGCCTCGAGTGTATCGGATCTTTCCGGTCGTGGAGTGGGGATTGATGTGGTCATGACCCGCCTCCGGAGCATTGGAGGGTCGTTGGATATGGAGTCTGAGGTAGGTCGAGGCACAGTTTTTACGCTTCGACTTCCGCCGACACTGGCCATCTTGCCTGCGTTGATAGCGGAGGTGGGAAGTGAACGGTATGCCATTCCGCTCACACATGTGGCCGAAACGGTTGATCTCGATGCGCGTTCGACAACTCGCGATGGCGAGACCGACAGGCTTACCGTGAGGCATGGCACGGTTCCGCTCTCGCGGTTACGCGATCTTGTGCAGTTGGATGGGACGGGCCCAACCCGCCAGCCGGTTATCATCGTGCAGGTAGGTGAGCGGCGGACCGGACTTGTGGTGGATCGTGTCGTCGGGCAACGAGACATTGTCGCTCGGGCGTTCGATATGCCTCGTGGGACGGCGCCGTTTTTTGGTGGAGCCACGGTACTTGGAGAGGGAGAACCCGTCCTCATTCTGGACGCTGCTCGCCTGGTTTGATTTGTCGTAGGTTTTCGGTCGCTACGACAGCGACACGACTGATGTCTGAGGAGGAAGACATGATGTCCGCTGTGCGAAGTCTCAAGGCACTGCAGCTCGATGCGCTGCGTGAGGTAGCAAATATTGGCGCCGGCCATGCGGCGACGGCATTGTCACAAATGACCGACCGCAGCATCATGATTTCGATTCCCGAGATCAACGTGACGCGGTACGAAGATGCCGCCGGTTTGCTCGGTGACCCGTCGGGACGGGTCATAGCCGTTTTCATGCATATGCTGGGTGATCTGACCGGACGGACACTTCTTTTGTTGCCGGACGCGGATGCGCGACTTTTGTGCGATCTGCTGATGCGAAAAGAACCGGGCTCCACCACATCGTTCAATGAACTGGAGGAGTCCAGTCTCAAGGAGGCAGGAAATATCCTGGGTGGGGCGTACCTCAATGCGTTATCCGATTTCATGGGAATGATGTTGCTTCCATCCGTACCGACGTTGGTGGCGGACGAGGCGGGGGTGGTGTTGAAATCGGCGTTGGCCGAACCCACCGACGAGCACGACACGATCCTGTGTGTCGAGACGGAGTTTTTCTTTCGAGAGGCTGAGCAACGTCTTTTGGGACACTTTCTCCTCTTGCCGGATGGGCCATCGTTACAGGCGATCTTTGATGCAATACGCGTGAACTGACCGTGCCCGCAGCACTATCTGAAGCTGAGAAAGAAACTCTCCGCTCCTTCGCGAGACGAATCGATCCGTCAGATCCCGGCGCCCACAACAACTTGGGCGTGTTGTATTTTCGGAAGGGTCTGATTGATGAGGCCATCGAGGAATTTCGTAGCGCCATCGAGTTGGATCCCAAAATGCGCGTGGCGCAACGCAACCTCGAAATCGCGTACGAAGAAACCGGTTTCTACGACCGGCGGGTGGCGCAACTGCAAGAGCGTCTTCGTGACGATCCGGCAGAACGTGAGTCGCAATGGGAACTTGGGCGTGCGTACGCCTCCCTCAATCAGTTTGACCTCGCGATCGCGCAATTCCAATCCATCTTGGAACTCAATCCGGATGACGTTGCTGCGGTAACACAGAGTGGGCTCGCCGAAAAGCGGCGGGGAAATTTGGACGATGCCGTGGAGTGGTTCGACCGTGCCGTGGAGATCGACCCGGAAAGCACGGTTGGACATTTTTACCGCGGTGAGGTGCTGTACAATCAAGGCGCAAAAAAGGAGGCACTGCGCTCACTCGAGCGGTCGGTCACGCTGAATCCCGACAACGCCGAAGCACATTATCTGATTGCGTTTCTCTTGGGCGACTCAGGACGGCATGAGGAAGCACGCGAAGCAACAAACCAGGCGATACGTCTGAATCCGTCATTTGGCCGCGTGCAAACCAACCTCTCGTTGGAACCCTACGTCGGCGATCGATCCAATGCGGCATATGAGATTCCAGGTGGCGACGAGGGCGTGCCATCGGATCCTGATCCCATGGCTCACTACAACCTCGGTGTCGCGTTCCGTTCTCAAGGTTATCTGACGGACGCGCTGCGGGAATTTCGTTTGGCACTCGACCATGGTGAGGATCGCCGGCATGTGATCGAAGC
This sequence comes from Gemmatimonadota bacterium, assembly GCA_036679565.1. Taxonomy (GTDB): domain Bacteria; phylum Gemmatimonadota; class Gemmatimonadetes; order Gemmatimonadales; family GWC2-71-9; genus JAZDDC01. The sequence continues at coordinate 24,326 of JAZDDC010000124.1, read as the reverse complement.
CATCGCGGAGGTTAGCTCGCTCAAACGAGATTATGCCGCCGCACTCGACCTGTACGATTCTTTGCTTCGTGAAATGCCGGATCGGCCAAAGCTCTGGAACGAACGAGGCGTCGTATTACATCAACTCGGTCGTTACACAGACGCGTTGCAGTCGTACCGAGAAGCGTTGCATCATGACGAGCACTACGCGCTGGCCAGTAACAATCTCGCGGTGACGTTGGCGCATGATGGTAAAAATGCGGAAGCGCTGTCTGCGTTTCGCCAGGCCATGCTTTCGCGACCAGAACTGGAACGGCCCGTGCTCAACTTGGGGAAGTTGTTATTGAGTTCCGGACGATTGAAAGTGGCCGCCCAGACCTATCGGCAAGTTATCGAACGAAATGCGTCCAGCGCCCCGGCGTGGAACGGTCTTGGGTTGGTGATGGCCGAACTTGGCCAACAGGAAGACGCCCGCAATGCGTTTGTCCGCGCCGTCGAAAGCGAGCCGAACTCAGCGGAAGCCCATTACAATCTCAGTTTCTCGCTGTCCGCGCTTGGCGACTACGACGCGGCATTGCGTGCCGTGACACGCGCACAAAACATCGACCCGTACTACGTTCCGCAAAAATTCCAACTTTCGATCGAACTTCAGTTGGAGGATCCGTCGATAACGGTGGTTCCGGAGATTTCGGCGGATATATCCACCGATGGCACAGCGGAGTTCGATTTCGATCCTAAGGTCTTGGAGGATGTTTTTTCGGAACTGAGCGCGTCAACCGACGCAACGGTGTCGAAACCCGTCGATGATGCCTTCGGATTGGCACGTGATTATATCAGCAAGGGTCTTTATGATCTGGCCGCTGCCGAGGCAAATCGCGCATTGGTGCGGGGTGCGGATCCCGGTGAGGGCCAGGCCCTGTTGGGAGGCATCTTTACGCGTCGCGGCCTGCACGGCGAAGCTCTCGAACGTTTCCGCGAGGCGCGCCGGTCCCGGCCAGAACGTCTTCCGTTGGGAATTAGTGAAATCCGAGCACTCTTGGCCACCGGGAAAAACCGCGAAGCGCTCGATATGGCCAAAGAGTGGGCGGATAAACACGCTGGTGACGCGGACGTGCTCCTCGTTTTCGCCGAAGCGTTACTTGCCAATAAGGACCCCGCAAGCGCGCTGGAGGTGCTTGAACGTGCGCACAAGCGCGCACCGCAACGTGCCGACATCTTGAAGGTTGAGGGAGCCATTGCCGTTGACCTTGGCAACTACGAGCGCGCTCTGAAGGCCTACGAGGGTGCGCTGACACTTGACCCAAAATTATTGACGTTGCTCGTGGAACTCGGCGAATTACATGAAGCACGTAACGACTTGGCCGCCGCCGAGGCCGCCTACCGTGCGGCGTTGGATGCAGAACCCGGGTCGTCTGAGGCGGCATTGCCGCTCGCGAGGCTTTGTGTCCGCCAGGGGGCTGCGCGGAGCGCGGTCAACCTGCTGGCGGATTTGGTACGCGGAAACCCCACGAACATTCAGGCCATGTTGGCGTTGGGCGAGGCTCTGTTGGCCGATGGCAGATTTGTCGAAGCGGCCAGTGCGTTTCAACGCGTGTTGGCATTTGAGGTGAGTCAGGTGGATGCCTATTATTTTCTGGGCTTGGCGCAGGCTAAGTTGCGGCGATACAGTGAGGCGGCCGCCGCATGGACACGTGTCGTGAGTCTTGATCCGTCCGGTCCACGTGCGGCTTCGGCTCGCCGGCACCTGCGATCCGCGGACGAACTCAGTCACATTTTTCGGACCGAGGCAGCGTAGGATGGCTATCGAGGGCCCGCTCAAGGAACTCGGAATTCACGACGTTTTTCAACTGCTCGATTTGAGCAAGAAAACTGGTGTCCTACGGGTAACCTCCCAACTCCGACGCAACCAGGGTGCGGTGTGGCTACAATCGGGGTCGGTGATTTATGCCGAGATCCGTAGCAACCCTCATCCGTTGGGAGAGCTTCTTGTGCGGTCGGGGAAGGTCGCCGAGGCCGATCTACGACAGGCACGGACCCAACAAGAACATGGTGACTCTCGAAAGATCGGAGAAATCTTGATCTCCGTCGGAGCGATCACGGCGGGGGAGCTGGAGCGGCAAGTTCGTTTTCAAGTGGAAGAAGTAATCTTCGAGATGATGAGTTGGCACGAAGGTTATTTCTCCTTCGAAGAAGACGATCAATCAGTCCCGGGGGACGCATCGACACGCATCAGGACTGAAGCATTGCTTATGGAGGGTGCGCGGCGGATCGATGAGTGGTCGCGGATGGAACGCAAAATTCCACACGTGGGCGTCGTGCCGGCGCTGACGGCGGCAGTTGCCGGCGAAGAAGGCGAACTCGATCTGTTGCCAACGGAGTGGGAGCTACTCGCGATGATCGATGGGTTGCGCGACGTGAGAGGGATTGCAAAGTCGTTGAGTAAGTCGGAATTCGATGTGGCGCGAACGATCTTTGGCATGGAGAGTGCCGGCATCGTCACCATCCTTGCACGGCGCTCAAGTAGCCACCCCGTTATCATCGAAGAAGACACCACCGATCAAAGAATTGCCGAGGCCGAGGGTGCACTGCGCGAAAGAGACCTCGAGGGCGCACGTTCTGTGATCGAAATGGCACTCTCTGATCAGCCACACGACGCACGACTCCTGTTGACCATGGGGCGTGTACATCTGGCTGCCGAACGCGCCGAAGACGCCGAGGAGACGTTGCGCCGCGCCCTCAGATTGGATTCCTCCATGGCACTCGGTCATCGACTCCTGGGTGACGCCCTCGCCCGTCAGGGCCGGCTGAAAGAGGCTAGCGCGTGGTGGGGTCATTGGTTGCAACTCAATGAAGAAACTGATGCAGAAGACGCCACGACCGAGCATGTGCAGAGCGCTATCAAGGCTGCGCAGACGCTAGACGCGTTTCTCAAGGCCTGATCTCGATCGTGGACATCCAAGCACTGGCGCGGGAGTTTGCGCGTGATCCGGACAGCCTTGTATTTCTCAGATTGGGTGAGGGGTTGCGGCGCAAGGGTGATCTGGAATCCGCCACCGCGGTTGCATTGTCCGGTCTTGAACGTTATCCCGATCTGCCGGCGGCCAGGGACCTGTACGCACGACTCTTACTCGATGCTTCTCGTCCCGATGAAGCTCGTCATGTCTGGGAGACGGTCCTTCAGCGCGACGCACGGCATCAAGGCGCCCATAAGGGATTGGGTTTCCTTTATTATTCGCGCGGCGACCTCGATGCCGCGCTCGAGCACCTCGAGACAGCGTTGGCCGTTGATCCTACCGATCAAAGCGTATTACAGGCGTTTCAGCTGGTTCGTACCACGGCGCGTACGATCGAAGAGGACGACGAGGAGCCGAATATCTTTGCAGGTTTGGAGGGAGCCGAACACGGGCTGTTACTTGTCGATGACGCCGGTCGTGTACTGGCAGGTCGTCTGGGTGGTAACGCGAACACAGATGAAATGGCCGCGCGGGTGGCCGCTCTTGTGCGAGAGGCCGAACGAACGGCCCGTCTCTTGGATCTGGGCAAATGGGAATGGCTTATCGCGGAGTCGGCGAGTCAAAATGTTCATCTCACGCAACCAACCAATGAAACATGCCTTGTCACCATGCGAGATCGGAGTGTACCGCCGGGGAGACTGGCCTTTCTCGCGCAAAAAGCAAATGACGCGGCCCGTGGCTGGTTGGAGGGACAACGCCCGTGACACACCAGTTACAGGGAGTGCTCGATGTTTTGACACGGGTCCGTGGTGTCCAAGGGGCAATGTTTGTAGCCCGAGACGACGGGTTGGTCATCGCCGAGACTTTGATGGAAGGCGTGCGCGGAAAGGCTCTCGCCGCCCTCGCTGCTAGTGTGTTTGGTAAATTCACCTGGGTCTCGGGCACCGCAAAGGCTGGCGAACCCAGGTTTCTTCACATGCAATGCACCGAGGGCGCGGTTTTGGTCTTGGCCACAAATCAAGATGTCCTTGTAGTCATTGTTACGGATACCAACACGAACGTGGGTCTGGTGAGGTTGGAGATGCTGCGCGCCGGTGAGGTTTTTGCGTGAGCGGGGTCCGTGCGGTGCACCCGTGGGCTGAGAAACCCATGGAGATGTTCATATCCGAATCCGGAGCGCGGTTGGCTCTCCTGATGAACCCAACAGGCCAAGTGTTTGCGCAACATGGTTTCACACGGGCGGTGGACGTCATGGCGGCGGCTGCGCTCGGCGCGGCCATCGTGTCGTCAACGGCGGAAATCACGAAGATGCTTCGCGAACCGTCATTTTCGATGTTAAACCATCAGGGGCCAACCCACGGCGTGTTCTTGTCGGCGTTCGAAAGCCCTTCCGGACCGATGGTGTTGCTCGTCATTTACGGGCGCGAATCCTCTTTGGGTTTAGTTCACCTATTTTTTGAGGAGTTCGTCAACGAATTGAATGAAGCCAATCCGGCGCCGGTGTCATCCGAGCCCGTGTTGGCGGCTGACTTCGAGCGCGAACTCAACCAGAGTCTCGCCTCGCTCTTTCAGGATTGATATGTCGCTAATCAATTTCACGACGCGTGAAATCACGTGTAAAATCGTGTACTACGGACCCGGTCGTTCCGGCAAAACGACAAATTTACAGTACGTATACGAAAAGGTGCCCGAGGCGCGGCGGGGGCGCATGGTCTCTCTGGCAACACAATCGGACCGGACGTTGTTTTTTGATTTCCTCCCCTTGGAACTCGGCAAAATTTCTGGTTTCACGACGCGGTTTCAATTGTACACTGTGCCAGGGCAGGTATACTACAATGCCACTCGAAAGCTGGTGCTTCAGGGGGCCGACGGTGTGGTGTTCGTCGCGGACAGCCAGGCCAGACAGCTAGATGAAAATCTCGCAAGCTTGCAGAATCTTCAGGAGAATTTGTTGGCGCAAGGTGTTGACGTGCGAACATTGCCGATTGTTTTCCAGTACAACAAACAGGGTCTGCCAAAGGAGTTGATCCTCACGGCGGACGAACTGAATGAGGCGTTAAATTTTCGCGGAGTGCCCCACATAGGCGCGGACGCGTTGGGTGGCACCGGTGTTTTTGAGACCCTGAAGGCGATTTCAGAAATGGTATTGAGGAAGCTGAGCGAGGCGCCGCCCGGATGAGTTCGGCGTTCAATCCACGCTATACGTTTGATACGTTTGTGATCGGAGATGGCAACCGTGTCGCCGTCACCGCTGCCCATGCTGTCGCCGAACACCCCGGGTCGGTGCACAACCCGCTGTTCATGCACAGTGGCACGGGACTTGGGAAGACACATCTGCTGATGGCCGTTGGTCATGAAACGTTGTCGGTGGATCCGAACCGTGTGGTGCACTATCTGACACTCGATGACTTCATGGAGGCGTACCGCGCCGCGGAAAGTCAGCAATTGCTCGAGTCCTTCCGCGAGCGGTACCTGACGTCCGATCTCGTTTTGATCGACGACGTCCAGTTCGTTGCCCGGCGGCCGGAGGTACAGGACGAGCTTTTGCGTTTCGTCGCAGATCTGGCAGATGCCGGCGTTCAAGTCGTGCTCACAAGCGATCAACCGCCTCCCGAATTGTCCGAACTCGACGACCGCATGTTGAAGAAGATCGATGGCGGTCTCGTGGTGGACATCGCACCGCCCAATTTCGACAACCGATTGGCCATTCTGCGCCAACGTGCCTACGAGCGAGGTGCGGAACTGGGTGCCGAGCTTCTTGCGATGATCGCCGAACGCGACACGGAAAATGTCAGAGAATTACTTGGCAATCTGAATCGTATCATTGCGTTTCAAACGGTGAGTGATGTCCCGTTGACACTCGCGGCGGGAAGGGCCGTCTTGAGTGGCGGCGATGCGGACGAGGCATTAGCGCTCAGTCGATCCAGTGACGTCTTTGGGTCGGCGGATGAGTTCGGCGCTTTTTTGAGCGGGGTGACAGCGGCCGTGACCGAACAGGTCGATGTGTGGCAACAAAATCTCCGCGATGTAGTCGATCGTTGGTCCCGGCGTGGTTACAACACGGCGCGGCTAGAACGGGCTCTGGACGGCGGTGTCGCCGCCGAGGCTGCCGATGCCGTGAATCGCTACGAAGACGCCGTGACGGAGTTGCTCGAGTTGCAAACCGCCGTTGCCGAGTGTAACCCGGAGCGTGCCGGTGATCCGGTCTTTCGTGACCCGGAGCGTGTCGAAGAGGCCCGTCTTGTGGTCAAACGCGCGCAGGAAGATTTTGAACCGCCACCCGGGCCATCAAGATCTTTCTCGATCAATACATTTCTCCGCAGTCGATCGACAAAGATGGCCTTGAGTGCGGCAGAATCGGTTTTGGCCGCACCAGGCACGCAATACAATCCGCTCGTGATTATCGGTCCGTCGGGTGTGGGGAAAACACATCTCCTCCACGGGATTGGCCGGGGCTTGGAGCTTCCGGACCGTGGTTGGATTGCATGTACATCGGCCCAAGTGTTCATGGACGAGCTTGTAACGGCCATTGACGAGAATCGCGTACCCTCATGGCGAGCACGCTATCGACGGGCGTCTGCGTTTTTACTGGACAATGTCGACCTCATCGGAGGTCAAGACCGGATACAAGAAGAGATTTTCTTCTTGTTCAACGTCTTGTTGGAATCCGAACGACAACTCGTGTTCACGTCTTCTCGTCGTCCCCGCGAGATTCGAGGTCTGGACGATCGTCTGGTTTCCCGGTTGGAGGGAGGGTTGCTTGCAACGCTCAAGTCGCCCGACTACGAGCTTCGCAAGATGGTCCTGACCCGTCAATTTGAGGAACGTATCACAGATCCGGTGGAGGAAGCCGTGGTCGATTACCTGGCCGATCAACGTGCCGAATCCGTGCGGTCAGTCTTGGCACTCGGGCAACGGGTAATCACATCTGCCGACGCGCGTGGTCAGACACCAACGTTAGAGTCTGCCAAGGACGTTGTGGGTGCAACGGCATTGCGGGAGTCTGCGGCCGTTGCACGTGGTCGGCCGAGTGGTGTGGTGATGTCTCCGTCCGGTGGGATTGAAACCGCAGAAAAAGTCGTGTGGAAATGGCCCGATCCGGTTGACTACATAATAGGGGAAATGGGCTGATGGCCATCAAAGGAAGCCTTAAGGAGGCTTCGCTACCCGACGTGCTTCAACTTCTTTCCTTGGGGCAAAAGACCGGTTGCCTTTCGTTGACTGACCGCACAAACCTTGGATACGTCTACTTTGACCAAGGTCGCATTACGTACGCCGCCATCGTCAACAGACGTGACCGCCTCGGCGATATCCTGCTCAACAGCGGCAAGGTCAACAAAGAGCAGCTCGATGACGCCGTCGCGCAACAAGATTCTGATCGGGATAAGAAGCTCGGTGAGATCCTTGTTGAGTTGGACGCCATTTCATCCGACGAGTTGGAACGTTACATGCGAGTTCAGGTTGAGGAAGCCATTTATCACCTCTTCACGTGGACACGTGGCAGTTTTCATTTTGAAGTCGATATCCGGCCGGAACGACAGGATTTTCTGTTGTCGATCAACCCGGAAACGTTACTGCTGGAAGGCGCCCGCCGCATTGACGAGTGGAGTCTCATTGAGAAAAAGATAACGTCGTTCGATTTGGTATTTACGCTTGATCGGTCGCGTTTGGAAAACTCCGATGTGGAACTGACTGAACCTCAGCGGATCATCATCCCACTGATTGATGGAGATCGTTCAGTCGCCACGATTGTCGAGCGCGCGGGTTTGAGTGAATTCGACGTGGGCAAGGCGCTTTACGGTCTGATTACCGCTGGGTTTGTGCATCGTTCTCGCGTGAGCGAAACGGCAACCAAAACGGTGGCCACGGACGCGAAGATCGAAGAACACCGAAATCTTGGTGTAGCGTTTTACCGAACCGGTATGCTCGATGAAGCCGCCCGTGAGTTTCGCCGCGTCGTCGATCTCGATCCCAAAGCCGCCGAAGCCCATTTTCACCTCGGACTGGTAAGCCTGCAACGCCAAGAATGGCATGACGCGCTCGAAGTTTTCCAACGCGTGCTAGCGCTTGGCGGTGACTCATCGGCGGTGAAGTACAATGTCGCCTTTTGTTTAGAACAGCTCGGCAAATTTGATGAGGCGGAAACGACCTACGGTGAGGCGGCATCCAACGGTGGTACCGACCCCCGGTTCCTGACAGGTTGGGGCGCCATCGCGTTACGACAACGCAAATTTGAAGTCGCTGAGACCCGACTGCAGTCAGCGAAGGAAGCCGCGGGGGAAAGACGGCTCAGTGAGATTTGGTATTGGGCCATGTGTTTGTCACATGCCGCTCGCAATGATCTCGTTACGGCGGAGGAATACGCAAACGAAGGTCTGAAACTGTATCCGCGCAGTGCCGTGTTACGAAACAACTTTGCGGTGATTCTCGAACTGCGTGGGGAACTGGAACAAGCGGAGAATGAGTTGCGAGCCGCAATTTCTGAGGGTTTGGTCCTGCCACAGCTTTCAAAAAATTTGGGCGATATTCTTTATCGCCACGGGCGTTTTGAAGACGCGTGGGAGTCCTACGAACGTGCCGTTGAGATCGATCCGGAGTTAGGCGATGACGTGTATTTCAAGCTCGGCAATATCGCGTATAAGAATCGGGATCAAGATCGGGCAGCATATATGTGGGAACAGACGTTACGCCGAAATCCCCAGCATCAGCTTGCCAGAACGAATCTCGAAACCATGAACGCGTTACGAGGTTGAGATGCAACAAACGTTACGCGGTGCGAGTGTACTGGTCGTCTTGGTGGGTGGTCGTCCGTACGGGCTGCCGGTGCGCGACGTGATCGAAGTGCTTGACAACGTGGTAATCACACCGGTCCCGGGTGTTGCCCCGTCTGTCCGTGGCGTGGTGCGTTACGAACGCGGTGTGGTGGCGGTCGTCCCGTTGTCGCGTATCGTGGCTTCCGATGGAACCGAAAGCGCCGGCAGTACGACCGTCGTTGTCATTCAATCCGCCAACACACCTGTCGCGCTCGAGGTGGATGACGTGTTGGAGGTGATAGTCCTTACTGACGAGTTGCACAACGATACACGGAGCCGTTGGCTGCTGGGAGCCGGTGCGTACGAAGGACGTGCGCTGCCCGTTGTCGATACCCGTTCGGTCGTTGCGCAACTCGATGATACGCAAGCGGTGGCGTCATGAACGCCTTGGGTGATACGGGTGCTGACAGGATCCAACTTGTGACGTTCCGGGTGGCGGATCAGATTTTTGCACTCAACGTCTTGGATGTCGAGCGTGTGGTACGGTACCAACCGGTCACCGCCCTTCCCAAATCATCGGATTATTTCGAGGGCATGATGCCCTTCGGTGACGAAATGATCCCCGTGTTGGATCTCCGCAAGCGGTTTGCCGTATCGGCCCAGTCGGGAGACGATTTGCGTGTCGTCGTTGTAACCGGCGGTTTTGGAAACGTAGGATTGATCGTCGATGCCGCGTTGTCGTTGCAAACCGTGCCGGCAAACGCCATCGCTGTGCCGCCACCGGTTGTGCGTGGCCTTGCCGCCGACTACGTCGCCGGTATCGTGGCGCACCAGACCGCGCCGATTATTGTGTTGGCCATTGCGAAACTCATTGCGTCCACCGAACTGCTGTCCCTGCGTTCGGTCGAAATCGGAGTCTTGGATGAATGAACAATCGGAAATCGCGGAACTCCGCAGTCAATACAAACGAATTGCCGGACGGCTAAAAGCCAAGCCAAAAGGTGCCGAGCGCGCGGAAGTCAAACAAGATATCGTCGCGCTTTTCAAGGGCGTCGATCAACGCATTGATGACCTCACGGAATTTAAGGAACACATCCGTGTGTTGGTGGATGAGTACAAGGAATTGGCAGAAACGGACGATGGTGATGCACAACCGCCGTCTGCCAGTCCCATGGTCGCCGATCACCTTGGCGCGTCCACGTTCATCGAGAAGGGTTGGAACCTGATGAACCTCGGTGACTTCGCAGGCGCGATTCAAGCAACCAAAAAGGCGCTAGAGTTGTCACCCGGAGACGTGAAGGCTGAAACGCAACTCGGCTCTGCGCAAATGAAAAACGGTGACCACGACGAAGCACTTGCTACGTTTCAACAAGTGTTGTTGAAGGAACCGGCCAACTCGATGGCTCGTGTGAATGTGGGGTATATTTGCCTCAAGAAACGAATCTTTGGCGAAGCTATCGAACATTTGTCAAAGGCCATCCGACTCGACAACGATCAGAAGGCAACGTTGTATGCGCACTTTTATCTTGGTTTGGTGTATTTCGAGCGCGAGATGTTCGAAGATGCGGAGACGTTCTTCGACAAGGCTATTGAACGCGCACCCATGATGATCGAGGCCTTTTACCACTTGGGTAAAGCGAAATGGCTCTCCAACAACCGCGAAGGTGCACAGGACGCCTGGCAACGCGGTGTCAGCGCCAACGCGTTTAGCCCATGGGGAGAAAGATGCAAGGAAACGCTCCAATCGATCTCCGATGGTCAGGAGCCTGACCTGTCGTAACAACCCTTTTTGTCGCCCTCCTCATGCAGGGACCGCAGACTGTTCAAGTCGGCCGAGTGACAGCCGTCTACTGGCCGCAACATGCCGGTCCTGCGGCGGCTCTGGCCCGGATGGCCGACGCCGAGCATCAATGGCCTGGTCTCACGGACCCGTCGGACTACCGAATTCGGCTCGTCCTCGCGCCCAGTGCCCATGTCTTCGATTCGGTCACAGGCGGCCGGTTGCCCGGATGGGGTGCCGGTGCGGCGTTTCCGGCAACCAACACGATCGTTCTCGTTTTCGGGCCTGACATGCATCAAGTATTGGTGCACGAACTGGCGCATCTCGCGTTGCGCCGTCACGTGCGGTTTGTACCGAGATGGTTTGACGAGGGGTATGCCAGTCGGGCTGCAGGAGAGTGGAAACGTCTGGATGCCTTACGAATCAATTGGTCGTTGGTACGGGGTAGGGCCCCTCTCCTGGAAGGGATTAGCCGGGAATTGCGACTGGGAGCGGCGCGCGCGAACGCCGCTTACGCGTTTGCCACGTCCGCCGTATTGATGTTGGAACGACTCGGCGGAGACCGCGGATTGGAACCGTTGGTGACCCGACTCGGCGTCACCGGCGATTTTGACGGAGCGCTTCGTGCGACATACCATGTCACCTTGGAGGGGTTTGAGGAGATGTGGCGAAAGGATGTCCGCAGCCGTCATGGCTGGCTGCTCATGGCAACGTCGTTTAGCATGTTTTGGAGTGTGGTGGGTGGCGCGGTGGTACTGGTGTGGTTTCGCCGGCGAAAGGTGAACAGTGCGCGCAAAGAAGCTCTCGATGAAAGCTGGATCGTGCCGAAGGAACCGGGCGCGACTTCTTGACGACCTAGGCGTAGACGATTAGGCTCTCACACCCATGACCGGAAACTCCTCGGCCCGCCTACAGTTCGGCCCAAAAAACTATGCCTTCTTGGGCGGCGCAGTCTTAGCCCTTGTCGCCGGATACTTGCTACTTGCGGCCGGTTCGACGGGTCTGGCACCAGTGCTGCTGGTGCTTGGCTACTGTATTCTGTTCCCGGTGGGTTTGGCGTTGTAAGGTGGCGGCTCGGGCGAATAGCTCAGTTGGTTTAGAGCGCCTGCCTTACAAGCAGGAAGTCGGGGGTTCGAATCCCTCTTCGCCCATTGGGGTATTTAATAGTGTAGCTTCTCATCCCATTCTTTGGGCTCTGCACAAGAGCTAAAGGTTGGAGGTTCAATCGTGCGTAAGTTCATGTCGTTGTTCAAGTTAACTGTCGTCTTGGCTACTGTGGTGGCATTGCTGCCCCATGCGGCGGAGGCACAGCGACGTCGGAACCAGCAAAACCTGAAGCAGATACTCATCGCTCCTCCGTTGCCGGAGAGTGATTCCGATTCAGCCTTTGTGATCGAGTTTGCCGCCGAGTTGCGGGACCGTCTTGCCGGGCGTGTTCGCAACCAAATGCGGGTGGTGACCAATGAGCGCTATTGCGAGGCATTGGAGGCATCCGGTTTTGGATGTGCGACGATCCTTGATGAAACGTCAACCGAACAGCTAGCACGTTTCGTCTCTGCGGATTCCTACATCAGCGGACGATTTCACGGTGGCGCGGCCCCGCGGGTAAAAATGCGGTTGGTGGATTTTGGGCGCTCCGGTCTTGGTGGTGTCATGGAACTCACTGGCGAGCCGGGGATAGACGCCAGTGATTTCGCGAATTTTGTTGCCGACACCTTGAGAAGTCAGGTGCGCGCGGCCCGTGAGGTTCAGCAGTGCAATGACCGGCGCGACCGCAGTGACTTTCGTGGTGCCCGCGAGCGGGCCAATCGGGCGTTTACACTTTACCCAAATCACCCGGGGGCGGCGCTTTGCCTGGCGTATGTCTTCGAGGCCACACAGCAACCTGAGGACAGTCTGATCTGGGCGTACCAAAAGTGTACGGCCGGGGACCCGCAGAATGATCGTTGTTCCAGACGTACCAGCCAGCTTTTTCTTGCCAAGGGTGACACGTTAGGCGCAATCCGGACCTTCCATGCCCAGCTGAACGCGAATCCCACCGACGTTGAACAGCGAGAGACGGTTGCGCGGATGTATGCTGAGTCAAACCTTGTCGATAGCGCCATTGTCTTGCTGGACGAGGCGCAGGGCCTGTTGGACGGTGAGGCGGAAGACAGGCTCATGTTGGTCAAAACCGGGATATGTGTTGAGGACAACCGGTTCGACTGTGTGTTTGAAGCGTACGAACGCCGGTACGAGATCAAGCCGGACTTGGCGAGTGATACTACGTTTTTGGCAGGTGTGATTGGTGCGGCTGATTTTGCTGGAGACACGACGGGCTCGCTGAAATGGACGGGCATCGCAGTTTTGCAATTCTCCGACCGTGTTTCCTATCTGACCGCACACGCGGTGCAGTTGGTCGGTGTTGGGTTGAGCGATTCGGCGATGACAATAAACCGCCGCATTCTCGATTTAGAACCCGAAAACACGCAAGCATCGCTCTCCGTTGCACAGGTGTTGGTCGGCGAGCTAGTCATTGATTCTACAATACCGCTCGATACCGTGCTAACGATGGAGATCGACTCAATCCTGACCGCCGTGGCAGGCAGGTCGTCCAACGAGCGTGTCTCGGCCAGCGTTGGCGGTCTATACGTGACCCCAGGTTTGCGAATGGCGCAGTTGCAGGCCAACGGCAACCCGAGGTGGGCGGCAGATTGGTTGTCAAAGGGCTTGGAATATCCAGTGCGACAGGCCACTCGCCAACGGGCCCAATTCTTCCTCGGCTTTGTCACGATTTTCTATCTCTCAGACCTGTTTACCGAGGTGCAGGAAGCCAACAGTTGTGAGGCGGTTTCGATGTACGAGCGTCATGTGGCTCGCGGTAGAGCGGCCATGGAAGCTGGTCGCGGGTTATCCGAGGTCACTGCGGAGCAATTTCTTGGAACGCAGTATCCTGCGTACGAGCAGGTGATTCCCCAGTTCCGCCAACAGTTGTCCTGCGCGAACTAGGAAGACTGGTCCTTGATCCGCGAGTAGCCCCGGCGGTATAATTCGCGGCTACGCAAGGGGCTGTAGCTCAGTTTGGTTAGAGTGCCGGTCTGTCACACCGGAGGCCGCGGGTTCAAGTCCCGTCAGCCCCGTCTAGGGCTCCATAACGCCCCGCTTGATTTTCAAGCGGGGCGTTATGTTTATCTATCGTGACCTTGGCTGTTCGACATACCCCCGTAATGCTCGTCCAAGTGGCGGACCTCGCCCGTGACCGCTCCCGCATCGTCGATGGGACGGCGGGTGGTGGTGGGCATCTGCAGGTATTTGTCGATGCGGGCGCTCAGGTGGTGGCCTTCGATCGTGACCCACATGTCCGTGAGGACCTGACGGCGCGGTTTGGTGAGATCGTTGCCCTACATTTCCTGTCCTTCGGATCCGAGCAGGCATTAGCCATCATCGATGGATTCCACCCGGATCTCGTATTTTTGGATCTCGGTATTTCCTCGCAGCAAATCGACGAAATCGACCGTGGGTTCACGTTTCGCTCCGGCGCCCCACTCGATATGCGCATGGACGGTGTTGGTGCCACGGCCGCGGATATTCTGAATGAAGCAGAGGAGGGGGAGCTAGCTGATATCTTTTATCAATATGGCGACGAACGTCGTTCGCGACGTCTGGCGTCAGAGGTTAGCCGCCGTCGTGCCACGCAAATGTTTGTCATAAGTGATGACTTGGTCAACACGATTAGGGCGGTGTTGGGGTCGCGAGCCGGCCCTTCTGATTTCGCGCGGCTTTTTCAGGCGTTGCGAATCGCGGTAAACGATGAGTTGCAGCAGTTAAAGGACGGACTGCCACGAATGAGGGATGCGCTCACACCGGAGGGCTCGCTTGCCGTATTGACCTACCATTCCGGTGAGGATCGTATCGTCAAACACGCATTCCGCGATTGGGCTCGGTCGTGTGTGTGTCCACCCACCCACCGCGTTTGCGTCTGTCGAGGCAAGGCGCTGGGTACGGTGGTGACAAAGTCACCGGTCACGCCAGGGTCGGATGAGTTGGCCGCTAACCCTCGCGCACGCTCTGCCAAAATGCGAGTCTTTCGAAGGGCATGAAGGTCCGCGGTCGGTTTTGGGTCAGTGTGTGGCTTGTGTTTTTCTTTGGTGTGTTGGTGATTGTGGCGGCGCGTCAAACTTCTTCTGTGGTTGCTGCAACCGAACTACGCACATTGCAGGAAGAACGTCGTGTGCTCCAATCAACACGAAATGATCTTTTGCGACGGATCAGTCGGAGCAGCAGCCGAGAACGTTTGATCCCGCGTGCCGAGTCGCTCGGTCTGCGCCTACCGGCGGATACGGAAGTCGTCAATATTGTGGTGGACTCAGAAAGTGCGCTGACTGATGGCAGAACCTGATCTTCGCATACGTGCGGTGTGGGCCATCGCCGTGTTGGGGCTTTGTGTGCTGCTGTTGCGCGCCGCCCAGGTACAGCTGTTAGATGGCGCAAAACACGCAGCCACGGCCGCGGCAGTTCGGACGGAGCGGGAGGAACTCCCGGCGCCGCGGGGTGCGATTCTCGACCGTTGGGGCAATCAGCTCGCTGTGTCGCAAGAGAGTTACAGTATTGATCTGACACCCAGTGAATTTGTTGACTCCGCCGAAACCGCCAAACAGATCCGGGCCGCGCTTGGTATTTCCTCGGCCCGTTTGAGTCGGGAGCTGCGGAAACAGTTCGGCTATCTGGCCGGTCCGTATTCGTCTAACCGTGTACATGACATCCGCTCGCTACGTGGCGTTTATGTCAACTCCAGTTTGAACCGTTTCTATCCCCACGGTAGTCTTGCGGCGGCGGTTCTGGGTCGGCCGGCGAGCAGCGGCATCGCGGCCAGCGGCATCGAACGAGTGATGGACACGTTGTTACAGGGAACACCCGGCAGTGCCGTGGTACTTCGAGATCACGTCGGTGGCACCTATCAATCACCTGGGCGGTTGGATGCATTCCCGACCCCGGGCCACAACGTACATGTTACCCTCGACATCGACTTGCAAGATCTTGTTGAGCGCTCGTTGGGCGACGCCATGGAAAAGCTCGAAGCGCTTTCGGGCAACGTTGTTATCATGGACCCCCGTTCGGGGGAGATTTTGGCGGTGGCCTCTCGTTCACGCGAGTCGAGTTCCACCGTCAGCTCGTTCACATCAGCATTCGAGCCCGGGTCTACCGCCAAGATTTTTGCTGCTGCGGCGTTGCTCGATAGGGGTCTCGTAGCACAAAGCGATTCTGTTTGGGGAGAGGACGGCGAATACAAGACACCACATCGGACCATAACGGACGATCACAACGAGGGTTGGATGACCTTGTTCGATGTTATTCGTCGCTCTAGCAATATCGGAATCGCAAAACTGTCCAGTAGGCTGACACGACCGCAACAATTTGCGATGCTCCGGGATTTCGGTTTGGGAATGCCAACCGGGATCGAGTTCCCTGCGGAGTCCCCGGGCATCTTGCGCCGCCCGGACGGGTGGTCGATGACAAGCTCCGCCAGTCTTGCCATGGGCTACGAGGTAGCCACCACCATGCTACAGCTGGCGCAGGCGTATGCCGTGCTGGCCAACGATGGCGTCATGGTACAGCCAACACTTATCAAGCGTGTCGTTTCAGCGTCCGGGCAAGTCATTTATCGTCATGAAACACGACCCGTGAGACGGGTGATCTCCGCGGCACACGCAGACAAGTTGCGTGGGATGCTACGCGCGGTGGTTTACGACGGTGGTACTGGCGAGGCCGCGGCGTTGGCGACATACGAGGTGGCGGGGAAGACCGGAACGGCAAGACGTGTGATAGATGGTCGTTATGTGCCAGGTTCGCACACCGCTACGTTCATTTCCCTGTTTCCTGCATCGGATCCGCAGTTCGTAATGGTCGTGAAACTCGATGATCCGGCCGGCACCTATTCCGCCGTGAGTGCGGTTCCGCTGACACGTTCGATGCTCGAACAACTGTTGGCCGGTCGAACACCGGTGCTCGACCGCGCTTCACTGTTAGTGTCGTCGGATCCAATCGAAGAATCTCCGCGCGTGGTGGATCCCGGCACCGCTCCTTTTCATCTGCGGTTGCCAAGAGAACAAGAGGACGTTCCCGTGTACGACAAAGAGATTCCCGATGTCAGTGGAGATCCAATTCGTCTTGCGGCGCGTAAGCTGCACAACCTCGAGTTTCAAGTCCAGGTCGAGGGTTGGGGCCGGTCTTGTGTCACACAACCTGCTGCGGGAACTTCATTGCCATCGGGCTCCACGGTTACGTTGGTGTGTACCGCGACAAGCGGCGGTGGTTAAATTCTCTCAGGTTCTCGCCGCGTTGGCGCGCGAGGGTCAGCTTCTCAAAGCTCCCGAAAATCCTCCCACATCACTTTCCAGTGTCGTTGATCACACGAACGGTGTCGTGGCTGGCTCGTTGTTCTGTGCGATCAAGGGGACAGTGGCGGACGGCCATGCATTCATCGCGCAAGCGCGTGAACGGGGTGCCCGTGCGTTTTTGGTAACTGATTCGCAAGACGCGGCGGATGAAGTCGTCGTGGCGGATGCCCGAATCGCAACAGCGATAGCCGCGGCGGAATATCACGGTCGTCCCGCGGACGATTTATTGATGGTTGGGGTGACCGGCACGAATGGTAAGTCCACGACCGTCAATATCCTCCGTCACCTGCTGAACCAGGACGACGATGTGGCAGCGGTGGGAACCTTGGGTGCGTTCGATGGTGCCGGTATCGCGATTTACGAGGAGAGATTGACTACACCCGGTGCTGCGGCGTTGCACGAGACGTTGGCAACGTTACGACGTCGCGGAACCCGCACGGTGGTGATGGAGGTTTCATCCCACGCTTTGGATCAAAACCGTCTTTACGGCGTAACGTTCAGCGCCGGCATTTTCACCAACGCCACGCGAGATCACCTCGATTATCACGGCACGTTCGAGGCCTACCTCGCGGCAAAGATGAGCCTGGCCGGTCACATCTCCGAAGCGGGGTATCAAGTAGTGAACGTGGACCACGTGGCGTGGAGTACGCTCCCTTTGCCCAGCGGGCAGCACCGATTGCGATACGGCACACGCGGTTCCGCCGACGTGTTGGCCACCGTCAAGACGGTAACCCATGACGGCGCCCTGCTCGATCTGCGTTATACGCTATCCGCCACCAATGATGATGAAAAGACACTCGAACTTCGCTCGCCGCTTTTAGGGGCATTTAACGTGAGCAACGCGGTTGCCGCGTCTTCAGCCGCTTTGGCGCTGGGTCTGCCGCCTGACATATTGCGAGCACGACTTGCTGACGTGCCACAGGTGCCCGGGCGGATGGAGCAGATTGGTTCCAATGGGCTCCTTGTGCTGCGTGATTACGCGCATACACCCGATGCGTTGGAACGGGCCATTGGTGCGGCACGCGAGGTCACAACAGGACGCCTCATCGTTTTGTTTGGTTGCGGGGGTGACCGTGATGCCGGAAAGCGTGCGCCGATGGGACGCATTGCCGTACGGGGTGCTGACGTTGCGGTCGTGACATCGGACAATCCCCGCACGGAGGATCCCGAAAAGATCGTCAACGACGTGGAAGAGGGCATGGATGGAAAGGCCTATCTCCGCATTGTCGATCGTCGCGAGGCCATTCATCGATCCGTTGGGATGATGCAACCCCACGATTGCTTGTTGCTCGCTGGCAAGGGTCACGAGACCTATCAAGTGATAGGAACTGAACGGGTTCCGTTTGATGAATGTGAAATCGTCGCGGACGCGATGCGGGAACGGCAATCGTAAATGACGTTGTGGACGGCCGAAACGGTTGCCACCGCGCTGGGGATTTCGTCCGGGGCCACGCAGTCGTTCAGCGGTGTCATGACCGACACAAGAACGTTGATGCCAGATTCACTTTTTGTCGCGTTGGTCGGCCAACGATTTGATGGACATGCATTTCTCAACGCGGCGTGCGATGGCGGTGCAACGGGTGCCGTCGTACAATCGGGTCAAACGCCGGTTGCGGGGTTGACGCTGTTCGAAGTCGAGGACACGCTCACCGCATATGGGATGTTGGCCAGATATCGCCGGCGCATGATGGATGGGCCTGTCGTCGCAATCACCGGAACCAATGGGAAGACAAGTACAAAGGAGATGGTGCTCGGATTGATGCGAACGAGGTGGAAAACGCACGGCACAAGATTGAATAACAACAATCGTGTTGGGGTTGCGCTCACGATTCTGGAAGCTCCGGATGACACCGAGGCGTTGGTCGTTGAGGCGGGTGCAAACGAACTTGGTGAAATCAGTTTGCTGCGTGACATCATCGAGCCAACGGTGGCTGTGATTACCAACGTGGCTGCGGGTCATCTCGATGGTTTCGATTCTGTCGCGGGGGTGCTCGACGAAAAGACCACGCTGCTACGAGGCCTTTCCAATGCGGTGGTGGGAGAATACCCGCCGGAACTACGCGGTCGGGCAAGTAAACTCTGTCCATGTGTCCTCGTTGCGGGGATGTCACCGCAAGCGGATGTGAGGCCCGAGGATTGGGAGTTGGACTCGCAGGGGTGTGGGCGGTTTACCTACATGGGAGAGGATGTCCAACTCAGTGTTGCGGGTAAACACCAGATTTCCAATGCGTTGTTGGCGCTGGGTGCCGCGCGTCTCATGCACCTCAATGGCAACTTTGCGAACGCATTTTCAAAAGTCACCTTGCCCGGCGGTCGTTGCGAAGTCATGCAACACGGGTCGTTGACTATCGTGAACGATACGTACAACGCAAACCCAGCTTCGCTCCACGCAGCATTGCAACTTGCACAGACGCTGCGAGCCAGTCGCAAACTGGTCATCGTCGTTGGGTCCATGCTTGAGCTGGGTGAGGAAAGCGACAGTCTACACCGCGAAGCGGCCGTGACGATCGTGGAAATGGAACCGCATATCATTGGCGCAATTGGTGACTTTGCCGAGGTACTTGGAAGCATAGATGTCCAACCGCCCAACCGCCTCATAACAGCCAACCACGTTGAAGACCTGGGCCGAGCCTTGCGCCGGCGCCTCGGAGGCGGCGAGCTTGTGTTGCTCAAAGCGTCTCGTGGTGTTGGACTCGAACGCATCATTCCCATTCTCGTAGCGAACTGAGCCTCTTTGTTCTATCACCTCCTTCCGCCGTTTGCTGATGCAATCCCGGGGCTCGGCGTCTTCACGTACATCTCTTTTCGCGCGGCTGGTGCCACTGTCACCGCCATGCTTCTCTCTTTTGTGACCGGACCGTGGGTCATTCGCACGCTACGTGCGCGCAAGGTCAGTCAGGTCATCAGAGAGGACGCTCCGGAAGGGCACCGTGAGAAGCAGGGCACGCCCACGATGGGTGGGCTGATCATTCTTCTGGGTTTCTCGACGACTATTTGAAAGTCGTACAAAAAAAGCCCCGTGGTTTGGTCGCACGTTACAAACTCATTGGACAGGTAACGTTTGGTCTGATCTTGGCGGCCTATCTGCTGTTCATACCCCTCGACACCGGGAGTTTGGCACCTAACGAGACAACGGTTCCTTTCTTCAAATATTTTTCTTTCTCATTGCCACCAATTTTGTTCATGATGTTTGTCACGTTCATCATGACAGCTTCCAGTAATTCGGTAAACCTTACAGACGGACTTGATGGACTTGCGTCCGGTTTGACTGTGATTGCGGCCGCCGCGTTTGCCATCTTTGCGTATCTGATCGGTAACACCGTCGCGTCGGAGTACTTACTGATCTACTACATCCCTGGTGCAGGGGAGCTGTCGGTGTTTTGTGCGAGTTTAATGGGGGCAGCCATCGGATTTCTCTGGTTCAATTCACACCCGGCAGAAATCATGATGGGCGATACCGGTAGTTTGGCTATTGGTGGCGCGCTTGGGACCGTGGCCATACTCCTCAAGTCAGAATTTCTCTTGCTTTTGATTGGCGGTGTGTTTGTCGCCGAGACGATATCGGTTCTCATCCAAACGAGTGTATTTAAGTGGCGGAAACGACGGCATGGCATAGAGTACGCACGTCAGAATCGCTTTTTCCGCATGGCGCCGCTTCATCATCACTTCGAACTTTCCGGTTGGACTGAGTCGAAGATCGTCATCCGGTTTTACATCCTCGGTCTCCTGTGTGCGCTCGTCGCGCTGGCAACGCTCAAGATCCGGTAATCCCGGCCAGCTGGCAAACCGGTGAGATCGCCGTCATTGGGATCGGAACCACCGGTGTCGCCGTTGGAAAAGCACTCGCATCGGCGGGTCTGTCGGTTTACGCCTCGGATCTGGGTACGAATGACACTGTGCGCTCGTCGGCCAAGGATCTCGAGGGCATGGGTGTGGCAACCGAGTGCGGTACACATGACCTCGAAAGGATCGGGCGCGCAACAGCGGTCGTCGTGTCTCCCGGTGTCCCACCCAACACCCCGCCCGTACGCACAGCGTTAGCGGCCGGAAAAGAGGTCTGGTCGGAGATCGATCTTGCTAGCCTCTCCCTCACCGACCGTAACATGGTCGCGGTCACGGGTACCAACGGGAAGACAACGACAACGGCATTGATCGATCATGTTCTCCGGCACTCGGGTGTTGCGTCCGTAGCGGCAGGCAACATTGGCACACCCTTGATCGTAGCGGCGCAGAATTCCGCGATAGACTGGTTTGTTGTAGAACTGTCGTCATTCCAACTCCACTATTCTCAGCGTTTGAACCCCTCCATTGGAGTGCTCACCAACTTGGCTCCGGATCATATGGACTGGTACGAATCGGCTGCCGAGTACTATGCCGACAAGCAACGCATGTTCATGCATGCCAAACCTTCGTCGTATTGGGTTGTCAACGACGATGATGATCGCGTTGCAAAGATGATTGCCGGGGTCAACGGCATCGTCGAACGTTTTAGCGTCCAAAGGAATGCGGATGCCTGGTTTGACCGACCTCGGAATGCCCTCGTGTCAATGGGCGAAGAAATCGTTGATCGAGCTTCCTACTCTCTCTTGGGTGATCACAACGTTGCAAACGCACTTGCGGCGATACTCGTTGCTAAACGTGTGGGGCTGACGACATCGCAAATCGGGGATGGATTACGTACGATGATCGCGTTGCCACACCGCTTGGAGACGGTGTGTATCCACAATGACGTTCGCTGGGTGAACGATTCCAAGGCGACCAATGTGGCGTCCGCAACCGCTGCGTTGAAAGCCGTCACCGGAAACGTGGTGCTCATCGTTGGGGGGCGGGGCAAGGGTGAAGATTTCGGATTGCTCGCCGATGTCTTGGGTTCGCGCGCTCGCGCCGTGTTGGCATACGGCGAGGCCGCGCCGATCATTGCACGTCAGCTACGGCCTGTGTCCGTCGCACAAGTTGACACTCTGGACGATGCAGTGACACGCGCCGGGCGGCTTGCGTTGGCGGGTGACACCGTTTTGCTTTCGCCCGCTTGCGCAAGTTTCGATCAGTACGAGAATTACATGCATCGAGGAAAGGCGTTCCGCACCCTCGCACGGCAACTGTGACTATGGCATCTGGGCGAATATATCCGCATTACGAAACACGACTACTGATCGTCGTGACGGCCATTCTCGTCGTCTTTGGCATCGCCGCCGTTTACGGTGCATCGGGTATCGTTGCGGTCCGGCAAGGTGATCCTGGATCGACCTTCGCCATTAAACAACTCATGGGCGCGTTGGTTGGCGCCGTTGTCGTCATGGTCGTGTCGCGGTTGGATTATCACATATGGCAGAGCTGGGCATGGTGGATCATGGCCGTTGTGACCGTGATGCTTTTGATGCTCATCATGCCCATAACAAGCGACTTTGCGTTGCAACGAAACGGCGCCACCCGTTGGCTGGCGCTGGCAAACATCAGCTTTCAACCGTCCGAAATCGCGAAGCTAGCGGTCGTAATGTGGGCGGCAAAACTCGCTACCAAAAAGAGGGACGAAGAAGTGCTGGGGGAATTCCGGCGTGGCATCCTTCCATTCGCCGTGGTCGTCGCACCCACCGCGTTACTTATACTGCTGGAGCCGGATCTCTCCACCGCGTTTTTGTACTGTGTACTTGTCGGCGTGATTCTCTTTGCCGCGGGTGCCAAGCTCGGACACTTCTTGATCCTGGGTGTCATGGCTGTAGCATTTGTTTCGCTTTGGGAGCTGACGGAGTCGTACCAATTTACCCGGTTTTACGAGTTCTTCTCGCGGAGTAAGGATCTTGCAGAGTCGGGTTGGCAGGTCAACCAGTCGGTCATTGGGCTCGGTTCCGGTCAGTTGTTTGGGCAGGGGTTCGGGGTCGGCATGCAAAAACTTGGATACCTCCCGTACGCATATTCCGATTTCATTTTCAGTACCATCGGCGAAGAACTCGGATTCCTTGGCGTCTCAATCTTGCTCCTGTGTCTTGGCATATTCGGTTGGGCAGGCCTGGAGATTTCCAAAACCGCCCCGGATCTATACGGATCGCTGCTGGCAGTAGGCATCACTGCCATGATTCTGGTGACCGCCATGCTGCATATTGCGGTGACGCTTGATCTCGTGCCAACGACAGGTCTTCCACTTCCGTTCATTTCCTATGGACGTTCCAACCTCCTCGTCTCGTTAGCCGCCACCGGTATTTTGATCAATATCGGTATGCAACGGAGGGTTCCGATCCCCAAGCGATCCGAGCGTTGAGGGTACTGTTTGCCGGAGGTGGCTCCGGTGGACACTTGATGCCGGCATTGGCGCTTGCCGATGCGCTTCGTACGTTGCGCCCCGATGTCGATCCCGTAATGGTTGGGGCACAGCGTGGCATTGAAGCATCGATCCTCCCGGAACGAGAACCACATTACCGTTTTCATTTGCTAGACGTGGGACCGGTGTATCGTCGACAATGGTGGCGCAACGCCGGTTGGGTTGTGCGGGGCCCCCGCCTCGCCCTTACGTGTCGTCGTTTGGTTGCCGAGGAAAAGCCGGTGCTGGCTGTGGGAACCGGGGGGTACGCGGCCGGGCCGGTGTTGTACGCTGCGTTTAGGGCCGGTGTACCCATCGCCCTACAGGAACAAAACGCCTATCCGGGGCTCACAACACGGATCTTGGCCAGATGGGCAACCGAGATTTACAGTGCGTTTGAAGAAGCTGTCGATCACCTCCCAAAAAAACGCGGCAAGGTCATCATCGCCGGCAATCCTATTGCGCCGCCCACCGCCGTACCAGTCGGCGCAACCACGCCAAAAGTCCCCGATGACACGCCCGCGTTTCTCGTCATGGGCGGGAGTCAGGGCGCACGCGCTATTAACGAGGCCGTATCCGCGGCCCTCGATGACGGGCTGCTGGAAAACGTTGCCCTCCTCTGGAGCACCGGCCACACCACGTACGAACAGTATCGTCGGCATCACGACCCCCCTCTTCGGCAGGTACGTGCGTTTTGGAATCCAATCGCGTCCGCGTATCAATCGGTGCAACTCGTCGTTGCGCGCGCGGGAGCGATGACAATTGCCGAGCTTCGGGCGTGGGGTCTGCCATCGATTCTCGTACCACTTCCAACATCGGCTGAAGGCCATCAGGCGGCGAATGCGAACGCCCTTGAGGAGGCGGGGGCCGCGATGCACCTACCGGAAAGCGAGTTGACTCCGGACGTGCTAGCCCGTCAGGTTGGCCGGATCCTCCAGGATGCTTCGGTGCGAGCCAGGATGGAAAAAGCGGCTCGTGCGGGGGCAACGCCGAACGCCGCGGCAGATATTGCCGGTCGGTTGGCGGCCCTCTTAGACGGCCAAAGTCTTTCGTAAACCTCAACTTAGCCTTACTTTGACGGTCGATGCGGCTATTCGACCCGAAGGATCCCCGGCCGGTCCATTTCATGGGCATCGCCGGAGCAGGGATGAGTGCGCTCGCGCAGGTTGCGAGACGCCGGGGGGTCGA
>JAZDDC010000123.1:0-2166 GCA_036679565.1 Gemmatimonadota bacterium | reverse complement strand
TTCTCCAACACCCCATATGAACGCAAGGCGATTGCACGAGCGGTATTGGTGGAGCTTGGCGGTGTTCGCGTGCCGTTTGCCAGTGCCGAAGACTTGATCATCCACAAGTTGTTTGCGGGCAGACCGCGTGATCTGGAGGATGCGGCTGGTGTTGTGCATCGCAAAGGTGGAGAGCTGGATTGGGAGTACATCCAGTTCTGGGCCGCGCAGTTCGCCGAGGTGCCCGGACGCGGCGATCTAACAGATCAGGTCAAGGATCTTCGCGGAGGTGCAGTGTAGGCTTCGACGTGTGGCGGGAAGTTCCATAGGCACAGCTTCTTCTGGCGCCCGACCACGGTTGAGCGCATTTTGTTCGCTCACCCAGCATGACATCGACGACAACGTACGAAGCCAGCCTCTGAACATGGAATCCGCCTCACTGTGGAGTCGATACAAACGCCTCGGTCTCGGCGTCCGCATCCTGATGTGGATGGCGGTGGGCGTCGCCGCAGGCGCAATCTTTGGCGAGCGTGCGACGTCCGTCGAGCCGATTGGCCAGCTATTCATCCGGCTGCTCATGATGTCTGCCATCCCGTTGGTATTTTTCAACCTTCTTGCGGGTCTCACGTCTTTGACCGACGTGGCGACATTCGGTCGGCTCGCAACAAAGGTCATATCGTACTACTTGATCACCACAACGGTCGCGCTTGTCATCGGATTGACGGCCGTCAACGTACTCGCTCCCGGTCGCAACGTCAGGTTGACGGAATCGGTCTCGGAAGAATTTGGAGCCGTACCAAGTGTTGTGGACATCGTTCTGGACCTCGTTCCTGAAAACGTGTTCCACGCATTTGCGTCAGGCAAGGTTGTGCAGATCGTAGTTTTTGCGGTGTTCCTTGGCATCGCAACCCTATTACTCCCGCCTGACAAGCGAAATCGTCTCGCGTCCGCCTATGGTGACATTGCCGAAGCACTCCGCCGCCTCGTAGATATTGTCCTTCGCTTTGGCCCCATTGGCATCGGCGCACTGGCGGCTGCAACCGTTGGTGAATACGGCTCGCAGATCTTCGGGCCACTCATTCTATTCTTACTCGGTGTGTGGGGCGCGCAATTGGTGATGGTCGCGATCTATATGATTTTGCTGGTGACACTCACGCGCTACACGCCGATTTCATTTTTTAGACAAACGGGCACGCTCTGGGCGACGACTGCCGCAACCACGAGCAGTCTCGCATCGTTGGCCGTTGCGTTAAAAGTTGCGGAACGGATGAAACTACCGCGGGCGGTTTATAGTTTCACGCTGCCCTTGGGGGCACAGATCAACAAAGACGGAACATCAATCATGTTGGCGGCGGTATTGATGTTTACCGCACAAGCAGCGGGTGTCGAGTTCTCTCTTGGCGCGCAAGCAGTGATCGTCCTGGTGGGACTGTTGCTATCGGAAGGTTCTGGTGGTATCCCGGGTGGCGGATTGGTCATTGCGCTCATATTCGTACAGGCGTTCAATCTCCCCCTCGAGATCGCAGCGATCGTGGGTGGCATTTACCGACTCATCGATATGGGTGGCACGACGATAAACGTCATGGGTGATATGGTCGGCACGGCGATTATCGCGCGCAGCGAAGAGAAACGCCTCGGATCAGAAACCCCATGAAGAATCATGAAGCAATTCGCGCGCTGTTCCCCGGCGCCGATCGTCAAACGTATGCGGACGTTGCGGTACGCGGTCTTATCTCGACTCGTGTGCGCGGTGCGGTTGAGGAACACCTTGATATCCGAATGTACGAGGGTGGCTCTAAGGAATACTTCCGCAGCCTCGTTGAAGCCGCGCGTGAGTCGTTCTCCCGACTGATACACGCTGATGGTGACGAGGTGGGCATCGTCAAAAACGTTTCCGAGGGCATTAACGCCTTTGCTACCGCACTGCCGTGGAAAACGGGCGACAACGTCTTGCTGTGCCCGGAGCTCGAGCATCCCAACAACGTCTTCCCATGGTACAATCTGCGGCGACATCATGGCGTGGAAGTACGTGAGATCACATCGCCGGACGGCGAGACCGTGCCTGTGGACCGTTTCGTGGCCGCCATGGACAAACGAACTCGGTTGGTGACCGTGCCCAGTATCACGTTCTCTCCCGGTTTCGAGACGGATGTATCGACACTCACAGCCGAAGCACGACGTCGAGGT
>JAZDDC010000122.1:0-4483 GCA_036679565.1 Gemmatimonadota bacterium | reverse complement strand
ACCCGGGGCCACTACCGTTAACAGCGGCGAGTTGCCCAGGCCGATTCCGTTGAGAGTCACCGCAATCGTGTCAGTCCCAAGCACCGTCGGTGCGTACGTTGCGGAATAACTACCATCTCCGTTGTCGCCAACGGTGAGCGCGGCTGGGTTGGCTCCCACGACCGATATGAGCACGATCTCACCGCCACTGGTCAATACATTCCCGGCGGGATCGCGACTGGTAACTGTTACCGTGTTTGTGGTGCCCGCGTTCACAGCAGCCGGGACTGACGCAGTGCTCTGCGCAGCGTCAGCGGCACCTGCACCCAGCACGCTCGTGAACGGACTTCCCATGACGGCGCCGCCGTCCAGGGTGATGGCGATATTGTCGGTGCCAGTGGCCGCGGGGGTATAATTTGCCGAGTAGGTGCCGTCACCGTTGTCGGTGATCGGAAGCGTTCCTGCGTTCGCGCCGGTGACAGATACGGCAACAGCGGAACCGCCGGAGGTCAATGCATTCCCAAACCCGTCGCGTGCTGTTACAGCCATGGAAGTGACCGCACCCACAGCACCAGCTGCCGGTACCTGCGCGGTCGTCTGCGCGGCAACCGCCGCACCAGCACCCACCGCGGTAACAAATGGGCTGCCGACTATCGTTCCGCCGTTTAACGTAATGGCAACGTTGTCGCTACCAGTTACCGTTGGCGTATAGTTGGCGGTATAGGTTCCATCGGCGTTGTCGATCACCGTGGGCAACGAAGAGTTGGTGCCGCTCACGTTGACGACGACAGTCGCCCCACCAAACACAACTGCGTTTCCGTTAACGTCGCGCGCCGTCACGACTATCGTCGTCGGTGTTCCGGCGGTTCCGGCTGTAGGCACCGCGGCTGTACTGGTTGTCGGGTCAGGATCGCCGGTGATGGTGTTGGTAAACGGGCTACCTCCCAGAGCACTCCCGTTGAGTGTGATTGCAATGTTGTCCGTGCCAGCCGCGGTCGGCGTATATGACGCCGAATAAGTACCGTTGGCATTGTCAGCGACCGTTGCCGTATCCGAGTTCGCACCGGTCACGATGGCACTCACCGTGGCGCCACCAATGACCAATTGGTTGCCAAACGCGTCACGACTCTGGATCGAGATCGTGGTTTGCACACCAATCGAACCGCCAGGCAGTTCCACGCTGCTTGTCGTTGGGTCGAGTGCTCCTGGGCCAACGATTGTTGAAACGGGCGAGTTGGCGATGACCTGACCATTTAGTGTCACCGCGAAAACGTCAGTACCGATGGCCATTGGGATATAGGCAGCCGTGTAAATGCCGTTCCCGTTGTCAGTCATGACGGGCATGGACGGATTCACACCCGTGATAGCGACGGCGACGACTTCGCCGCCAACGGTTAAGGCGCCTCCGTTGGCATCGCGAGTTTGTACCGTGATAGTTGTTGAGAAACCAGCCACCGTGCTCACCGGCACGGCCGCCGTAGATTGAGACGGGTCTGCCAAACCCGAGGCCAAGTTGACGTTCGAAGAATTGACACTTGTAACCGACGGTGAGGAGAACGACAGGACTCGAGCGCCAGATGCGCCCACAATAGCGAGGTTGGTAAAGATCACCGTCCCGACACCGTCGGTGGGAAGACTCGTCACACCAGTGAGCGCGCCACCTCCGGAGCCAATGGCCACCGATACGACAATACCTGCCTCCGCCACGTTGTTGCCGTTGGCATCGCGGACTTGTACGACCGGCTGTTGCGAGAAAGCAACACCACTCAGAACCGTGACGGCGGGTTGTTGTGTTATGGCCAGCTGGCTGGCGACTTGATTCACGGTGATATCGACGGAACTATCGATGCCGCCTGCAGTTGCCGTAATCGTTGCGGTCCCATTGGCAACGGCCGTGACAATCCCGACTGAGTCGATCGAGACGACCGCGGGATTGGAGCTGGACCACAGTACCTCGGCGCCCGTGACAACCGCTCCACCAGCGTCGATTGCAGCGACCGCGATGGTTGCCGTCTGTCCCACCGCCGTCAATGTGCTCTCCGAAGCCGCAACGGTAACCACATCAACGGCTTGGCTGACCGTCACCGATCCCGTGCCTGACACCCCTCCGGCCGCCGCCGTGATAGTCGAGGTCCCGTTGCCCGCTGCGGTAACCAGTCCGGAAGACTCGACCGAGGCCACGCCCGTCGCGGACGAAGTCCAGTTAAATGTTATTCCACTCAGTACTTGGCCGGACGCATCTCGTGCCGAGGCAGCGAATTGCTGCGTGAAGCCCAGAGCCGTCAACAGAGGTGCGGCTGGGCTGACAGAAATCGAAGAAATGGCGGCACCAGTGCCGACCGGATCCCCGCCACACGTCGCGAGAACCGGCACAACCATCAAGACCAGGAAGGGTCGAACGGGTAGGGTCATATTTTTCGCCGCCATACGGCGCAAAAAGTCATCGGAACGGCCAACAACGCTGACAGAGGAGGTAACTCGGGTCAAAGGCAAGCTCCATGCCTATCAAAGTCGGAGAATTAGTGACGCTATGAACGGGATATCTACGTTGCATTGTGGCACGCGCGCCACGTGCGTTGGCGAATCCGAATCTCCTGTTCCTTATATTACCGAATGACGACGACTCCGCCCGTGTTGCTCTATGACGGTCTCTGCGGCGTTTGCAATGGAACGGTCCGGTTCATTCTCAAGCGGGACAAGGTTCGGACGATGAGATTCGCCGCGCTCCAGGGCAATTACTCCAAACAGGTTTTCAAGCGACACCATTCAATCCGGGATATCGATTCGATCATCTTGATCGTGAACGCGGGGGAAGGAGAGCGGCTCGCGATTCGTTCAGAGGCAATCCTTGAAATCGCGTCATATCTTGGTGGGGTTTGGCGACTTGCACACCTTATGCGGTTGGTGCCCCGGAGTATTCGGGATTGGGCGTACGACGCATTTGCTAAGCGCCGCCACCGCTTTTTGGGCCCATTCGATAGTTGTCCAGTCCCTAACGCAGATGTAGCCAATCGCTTTCTGTCATAAACTCAGGGTTGCGATTTGATTATTTAGGCGACATAATAGTCATTAACCACTGTAGGAGCTTGAGGCCGTGACATCTTCCAGACCAAAGTTCACACGTTCTATTCCTTTTGCCGTCATCATCAGCATTTTGGCAGGAGGCTTGACCGTCATGGTCGTCGAGGCAGCCGGACACTTGGCGTTTGGAGCCGCGGATCCCAACGAACCTTCGACCATCTCGTTCGCAAACTATGCTTCCGTTCTTTTCGCATGGATTCTTGGTTCGGGCGTTGCGGGCGCGACGGCCGCTGCACTGGCAAGACGCCGATTCGTCGGAATCGGTGTGACGGCTGGGCTTATCTTTGTGGCGGCGGCGGTCATGAACTTTGTCATGTTTCCGCATCCAATTTGGATGATGGTACTGACGCCACTTTTGCTTCCCAGCGTTGGCGTGCTGTCGGCGAAATCAGTCGCAAGTCGACAGATTCTCCCGAACCCATGAAGAGCGCAGACGGCTTAGGAGAACTGGAGCAGCTCCTTTTGATTGCAGTCATTCGTCTAAGAAAGGATGCGTACGCGGTTTCCGTACGTGACGAAGTGGAAAAGAGGATAGGGCGGTCTCTATCACGAGGAGCCGTTTACGTCACTCTCGAACGCTTGGAGCGAAAGGGGTACCTCAGTTCCGAGCTTGGGTCTCCCACACCAGAACGCGGCGGCAAGGCAAAGCGCATGTTTGCCGTTCGCCCAACTGGCGTCAAGGCGTTACAAAAATCTCTTCGAGACGTAAGCGAGATGTGCGCGGGTTTGAGCAGTCTGAACTTTGCGCGATGACATGACCGACACACACGCTTTTGGGTTCGGTCACAAGATTGCCAGCTGGATTCTCCCAGCATCCCAGCGCGAGTCGATTCTCGGTGACCTCGAAGAAGACGCAAGGCAACGCGGTGATTTGACAAACATGCGGTGGTGGCTTGCAGAAACCTGTTCAATCGCATACGCATACTATCTGGACAGTTTTCGCTGGCCGGCATCAAGAACAGCAATCGTTGCGTGCTTGTTAGTGTGTCCACCGGCCGCGTTGTTGTTAATCGGATCAGCCCACATCGCGCTTGGCGGAGTCGTTCCGGACAACATACCGACCTTGGCGTTACTTACGCCGGCAATACACGCTTCGTGGTTGGCGACCGGCGCAATAGCCGGGTTCATCGGTAGGTACCTCCGAGTTCCCCTTTTACTGGCCGCGATTGTCGTCACAACTTTGGTCGTTGCCGGCGCACGTCTCCCGATGGTCGAAATCAGTACTGTCACGATGTTGACGACCGGTACCGTGGCGATGATCGGCATCTGGCTCGGATCGGTTTTGGATACGAGACGGGCCCGATTATCCGGCTAACGGACGTGACTCGATGATTGCGGAAACCAGAGGGCCAACAACGTAAACGGCCGCAGATCATAACAATGCTGCGGCCGTCGCACACCATGTGAGTCCAAACTTGTTTCT
>JAZDDC010000121.1:0-2449 GCA_036679565.1 Gemmatimonadota bacterium | reverse complement strand
AATTTGACCCGAGCACGGACCAGCGTGTGCCGACTCCCGGAAACCTCACACGGACGAGGAACTATCTGGCTCGTCGTTTCCCCGCGCTCCGTGGTGCGCCGCTGTTGGAATCACGGGTTTGCCAATATGCCAACAGTCCCGACGGTCATCTTGTGATCGACCGTGTACCGGGTGCCGACAATGTGTGGGTCGTAGGGGGCGGGTCCGGTCACGCATTCAAACTTGGGCCATCGGTGGGGGAGTATGTCGCCGGAAAAGTGGTGCACGGCGGTATGGTGGAACCGATGTTTTCGGTTGGAAGATTGACGACGACGCGTCGCGTTCCGAATGGAGATATTCGTTGCTGCGCCAAAATGCGGTTCATATCTACGTTGATCGTTATCTGTGTTGTCACCAACATACCCGTTGCGTCGTACGGCGAGGCAGGGTCAAAGAGATCCATCAAATCTTGAGCCGGAATGTATGCCGGAACGATTGCTACCGTACCGAGATCGCCATCGTTGATGTTGGCATTGGTCTCAATCTCGTCGCGTTCAACGGGCAGTCGGATTCCAAGATCCGTCATGCGACGACCCTCGAGCAACATCATTTCCTGACGCGCTAGGTGAAACGCGTGCAGAATATCCTCCGTCTGCGTTGTGGCGTCCAATGCTCTGACACTATCCGCGTCGAGAGAGGTTGCGGCCACCGTCGGTGTCGAAACCGGCCCCGGACGTGATAGCACCAATCCCGCCCTGAACGGGCTACTGGCGTCGGATCTGATGGTGATCGACGCGTCGTGCGGTCGTTCCGAGAGATCCTCATTCAACCGAGCGTCGTCATCGTTGAAGTTTGACGTTGAACGCGCTTGTGCCGACTCGATTGCCTGTGCGATGAATTCCCGACCACCTGCGTAATTGCCGCGTGAAAACTCTACCTCGGCTTTGATCAATAACATCTCTTCCGCTTTCGCGACGTAGATCGGTGCATCACGCGCGGTGTACTTGGGGTCTAAGAAGTCCAACCGTGGCAACGGCTGCATTTCCTTCAACGATCTGATTACGAGGAACGCGAATGGTCCGTTCGTGATCGTCGCAGGATCGTACTCTTGAGCCTGAGAAAACGCCGGGTCGGCGGCCAGTACCGCGTCGGCCTGCGTTTCGGCCTCACCGGCGTTACCGTCCAATCGGTACGCCCGAGCGAGTGCGGCTCGTATCTGCACTTCAAAACCGCCGCCGGTGGTCGCGGTGAGCGCAGCATTGAGTTCCGTGATGGCGGTGCGTACAAGCTCAGCACTCGCAACCGGAGTCCCGTCAGCAACGACAGGGGCCCCTCCAAATCTTTCTCCGAGTATCAGGAACGCCATGCCAAGATAGTAACGGGCCTCTTGCAAGTCGTCTGGCAACGCCGTCGTATCATTCGGCGCAATGTCGGTCAATACGAAGTCGGCCAACGAACGGAGCGTCTGCAAATTACCATACGCGCGGTTGCCAATTTCGTCCGGCGTAACGTCCCGGGGGCTGTCGAGTTGCTTGACCAGCCCCGTTCCGTGGATGGAATAGTTATCGCTCACCACTTCCGGTTCCACGGGATTGTAAGCGGTCGCAAATGCGGCACGAAGCCCTGGCAAGAGTGCCGCCGTGGGATTTTCTGCAGCCGACAAATCGTCCGTAGTGGTAGATGGGTTATTTACGTTGGTCGGGTCGAGAAAATCGCACCCAACCAATGTCAACACCGTCGCCGCAACTGCCAGCGTTCGTGCTGTTTGGAACCCGCGCAATGTCGATGTTAGCATCGTGTGTATTCTCCGTGGGCTCATGAATTAAAAGGTGACGTCCACGCCAAATCGGAACTGGCGCGGTGGGGACAAGGTGACGCTGGAACGGCCGCCGAGTTGGAGAACGCCGCCGGCGGCAAGCCCATTCAATTCTGGATCGATCAATGGATTTGCGGACCAGATCTTGAGGTTACGCGCGCTAAAGGTGAGCGATGCCCGATCCAAGCCGAGTCGCGCGAACGCCGACGAGGGGATGTCCCAGCGTGCCGTGATGTCGCGCAGTTTGAACCAATCGCCGTCCAGGATGAATGCGCTGCGTGCCTGGCTCTGGCTGTACTGGCCAAGACTGTCGCCGGCGAGACTGTATCGAATCGGGAAAACGAACCCATCCTCGATCAGTTCCCGGCGGTAGATGGCATTAAACGTGGCCCATACGGAACCGAAGTCCATGACCTGATGTCCCTTGGCCCAGTCTGCGCTGGCTGAAATCATGAGCGCGTTCGCGATACGAACGTTCGTCGAAAAACTGCCGGATTTGGTCGGTGTTGGCTGACCACCGGTAAGTTGACGCTCGCTGCCATCGAAGAGCCCGTCGTTGTTGGTGTCGATGGGGGTGGTAACTCTCCACGCACCCACTGCCAATCCTTCATCAACCCGTTGCTGACCAGTGATGTTGAAGGGTGCTTCGCCACC
>JAZDDC010000120.1:0-6922 GCA_036679565.1 Gemmatimonadota bacterium | reverse complement strand
CACAATGGGTTTCAAATCGACTCTAAATTTAGTTGAGACTAAATTTATAGTGTGTCTCGCCTATTTGTCAATCCGCCACGGGTGGCGCCAACCTGGCAAATCGAACGGGGCCCCCAGATCGCAAGACCCACCGGCTGAAATCGAACGGGCCGCGGGGGAAACCCGCACAGGTCGCAAAAACCCACTCCGTTGAAATCGAGCGGGCCGCGAGGGGAACCCGCACAGGTCGTAAAAAACCCACTCGGTTGAAACCGAGCGGGCTTCGTAGGTGCCAGGCTTGAAGCGTTTTTTGGGACTGACTACGGCGGATCTAGCACAACCGCATGTCCGCGCGTCCCGCCGCTCGCAGTAGCGAGCAAACGCGTCTATGCACCTGCCGTCACCAGCGCCATTGGGTGAGCGCTACGCGGCCGCCTCCATGGAATCCGAGTAAGCACCGCCCCTGGCGGCACCGCAGCATTTTGCGCGGTGGTGAAAGGCGTTTTGGCCCGCCGGTACGTTCCCAGTCTGACCAACCCACGCCTTCAATGCGCCTTCCTGCAAAGCACGGCCATACGAAAAACTCAATTCCCACGGCAAACCGGGCAACTTATTCATCGCGTTGAGATGCGCTGTGGCCAATTCCGATGACTGCCCACCGGAGAGGAAAACGATCCCGGGAACGGCGCCCGGGACGGTCCGTTTGAGACACCGCACCGTGGCTTCGGCGACGTCACTCACGCTTGCCTGGTTACTACACGACTTGCCGGACACGACCATGTTGGGTTTGAGCAGCGTGCCCTCCAACCTGACTTTATGCGCGGTCAACTGTTGATACAGAGCGCTCAGTGCCATCTCGGTGACCGCCTCGCAACGGGCCAGGTCATGATCGCCATCCATTAACACCTCGGGTTCGACGATTGGTACAATCCCAGCCTCCTGGCAAAGGGCCGCATACCTCGCCAGCCCGTGTGCGTTTGCGTCGATGCAGAACCGGCTCGGGATACCGGATCCGATCGTGATGACGGCTCGCCATTTTGCGAAACGGGCGCCTAGATCGCGGTACTCCCTCAAACGGTCACGTAGACCGTCCAGTCCCTCGGTGACTTTTTCGCCAGGAAACCCGGCCAAGTCCTTGGCTCCCATATCTACCTTGATACCCGGAATTATTCCTTTGTCGGCCAGCAACTTGGGAAATGGTGTGCCGTCTTTCGCGCTCTGCCGCAACGTCTCATCAAAGAGAATGACTCCACTAATGAAGTCGCTGGCGCCCACGGTGGTGAAGAGCATCTCCCGGTATGACTGGCGGGTCTCCTCCGTCGATTCGACGTTAATCGAATCGAAGCGTTTCTTGATGGTTGGGGAGCTTTCGTCAGCTGCCAGAATGCCTTTGGACGGCGCCACCAGCGCATTCGCTGTGGCCACCAGATCGGGATGCGACATGGGGCGGGTCCTCGCTTTTATCGTAGCACGTAATCGATATAATTCTGCTTGACTCGGTCCCCCAAAGCAAATTCCGTGCTTCCGGGTTCAGCTGGGCAGCAGGGGATCCTTATCCACCACCACGGTCACAAGCGTTTTCTTTACGGGGCGACAACGACTACGCGCCCACCACCGGGTTGGTCAGGATATCAACACCGGGGATCTCAACCTCCACAGTATCACCAGGGCGAAGCGGCCCAACGCCACCTGGGGTTCCGGTCGAGACGAGGTCGCCCTCTTCGAGTGTAAGCACCTGAGAAATGGTGGAGACCAGAAACGGGATCCCGAATGCCATGTCACGGGCGACGCCGTGTTGGCGCTCTTGACCGTTGACGCGACAAATGATTTCAAGATCTTTCCAGTCCGCGATCTCATCGAACGGTTTCATGTGCACGCCGACGGCACAGGAGGTGTCAAACCCTTTGGCTCGGACCCATTGCTCCTCGATGCGCTGGATATCCCGCGCGGTGACATCATTGACACACACAATCCCGGCCACAAAATCTGCCGCTTCACTTTCGCTGACATTTCGAGCGCGGCGTCCAATCACCACGCCTATTTCGGCTTCGTGCTCGACCTGTTTCGAATAACTTGGCAGCCGAATGGCTTCGCCCGAACCTACAACGGCCGACGGAGGTTTGAAGAACAGCAACGGTTCATCCGGCACGTCGTTCCCCAGTTCGGCGGCGTGCGCACCGTAATTCCGTCCGACACACACTATCTTGCCCGGTCTCTTCATCATTCACCTGTCGAGTGTTCGGCACAGAAGCTACCGAGGACATCATCATGAAAGAAGCGGTCTGTCTGGTCACAGGAGCGAATCGCGGTATTGGCAAAGCCACGGCAGCGGGTTTGGTGGAACGAGGTGCGCATGTCATCGTCGTAAGTCGCAGCACAAACCGCGGGGCCGAGGTTGCGAAGATACTCAATACGGCGGGACCCGGGTCGGCCGAGTCGATGACTGCAGATCTAAGCGTGCTCGATGACGTGAGGACCTTGGCAATCCGCGTCAAAGAGCGACACAAAAAGTTGGATGTATTGATAAACAACGCTGCCACCGCCGCATACCGACGTCACACCACGGTCGATGGAAACGAAATGGTATTCACGGTAAACCATCTCGCGCCATTTTTGTTGACACTGTCACTACTCACCCTCCTTCAAGTGACCAAGGGCTCGCGGATTATCACCGTTTCGTCAAACGCTCATCGTCGGTTTGATCTAAAACTCGACAACTTACAGCTGCAACGGAAATACGGAGCGTTCCGTGCGTACGGTCAATCGAAACTCGGCAATGTCCTCTTCACGCGCGAGTTAGCGCGTTTATTGAAGAAGAAGGAGAGTCACGTAACCGCCAACGCCCTCCACCCGGGCGTAATTGCCACCGGACTGCTTGGCAGAATGTTTGGCCTACCGCAGTCCCTCAGCGGGATACTCCGTTTGTTTTACAAGTCCCCAGCCAAGGGCGCATCAACCTCGTTGTTCCTTGCCACCGATCCGAGCGTAGCAGGCATCACCGGCAAATACTTCAAGGATTGTCAGGAGGTTGAACCTGCGAGCGCAGCGTTGGACGAGAAATTGTCGCGAGGTCTCTGGGAGGAGAGCGAACGACTTGTGGGTTTACGATTTTCGGATGCGTTCGCGAGGAGCGCGGCTCGCAAGAAGTAGCGTGTGAGGGAACAGCGCCACGGAATCCGGGGAACACCTCCACCCCGCATGAAAAACTCTTTGCCACGGAACCGCGGAACCCGACCACCCTTCTCCTCCAAAAAACGTTTGCCACGAAATCCACGAAAACCACGAAACATTTACTTTACACAGTTTGGTTGTATGACTTTGTCGAAAACAAAATTTTGTGGATTTTGTGGCAGCTTTGTTGGGAGGGGACGGTTCAGCGGATTCCGTGGCCTTTTTCTTCCTATCGCCGATCACCGTCTGCATCAAGCACTCTTAAGCCCGATGGCA
Organism: Gemmatimonadota bacterium; assembly: GCA_036679565.1. Lineage (GTDB taxonomy): Bacteria > Gemmatimonadota > Gemmatimonadetes > Gemmatimonadales > GWC2-71-9 > JAZDDC01. The sequence goes on along the minus strand of JAZDDC010000120.1, from coordinate 3,496 downwards.
AACGTGGAGACGATAGCAATTCGGCAAACCGGTTCCAACGGTCAGCATCCGAAGCATTGTCGTCCAGCGCTCGCTCGACATAGTCACGAACAAGATCCTGCCCAAGGTTGTAATTGATCACGTAACTACGATATCGATCAAAAAAACTTACCCGTTGCGTGGCGCGTTCCGTTGTCATCAGGTTGAATCTCGTCAACCAATCCACCGCGTCATCGCGTGACATCTCCCCATCCAAGTACCCACGCGCCGCCTCGTTACCCGCGTAGTCCAAACGATAGAGCAATCGCATCACACGTGCGTACCGTTCGGCTTCGGAACCATCTAACCCGGCCAACGGGAACAGTATTTCCCGCTCGAAATCGATTCTGCGGACGCCCGGGAAGGCGACCTCGATACCGTAATTTGCACTTCCCTCTGCAATCAGGCTCTGTGGACTGAATAGTGGGTACACCATGAACTCTACCCAGCCACGATCTCGTGTCAGGTGTTTTTCCAAGAGCACGTTGTACACGTGATGACCCGGATATCCTTCGTGGCACGCGAGGTCCAACGCGCGATCGATGTAAATCGGAAAATCGGTGTTGACCTGGATGACGCTGCGGAAATTTCCTTGATACCAGTTGTAACCACTCCACGGTTTGTCCGTGACATACTCAACCGTGAAGTTCTCTTCATCGATGTGCATTGCCGTTTGCGTCCTGCACGCATCAATAGCCGCGGCGAAAACTTGTTCCAAACGGTCCGTCGGCACTATGAATCGGGATTGAAAAACGGCAAGACGACCTTGAATGTCGCCGCGGCCGGGAAGCTCGTCGTCCAACTCGTCCAAAACACGTTCGAAGTCCCGCCGGCTCGTCACCGGAGCGACGGCATCGTACAAAGCCATAGACTCGTCATCAAACGACAACCGCGTCCCCTCCACAAACCCCACGCGCGCAACAACGGCACGGAGCTGCGCAGTGAGATAATCGTACCTCAGACGCAGCATGTCGCTTGACGGTGGCGTAGGTTCGCGGGCAAGTTGGGACAAAAGTGTGCCGGCTCGTTTCTCTATGTCGTTCAGAGAAATTTGTTCGGTTTCTGCGTTACGCGACCACTCCTCCGGGCCATAGTAGGCATCAACATAGTCGGGATCGTGTCGGCCAAGGGCAAGCACCAACTGAACATATGACTCGGCGACGCGATTGAGAACCACGCCGGCGGTCACTTCGTCAACGGGGTCATTGGCCACGGGTTGCGCGGATGGCGGAGGAGGAGATGAACAACTTGCGGTCGTGGCAATCAAGAACGAGACGAAACAACGTTCAACGTTCAACTCTCAACTCTCAACTTTCAGCATCAACACTCAATACTTAACACTCAGCATCAACGTTCGACGTTCACGTTCTATTGTTCGACGTTCTATTGTTCAACGTTCTATTGTTCAACGTTCTATATGTTCTATTGTTCGATCGTTCGCCGTTCGATCCAGTTCTTGTATGGTCTTTGTTGACGGTGGGCGTTCGCGTTGCAACACTCTGGCGGTTTTCTCGGATTCCCGTAGGACGCGCAATAAGTTCTCTCCCGCGAGTTTCTTGAGATCTTCGTCGCTCCATCCGCGGCGGGATAGTTCCGCAAAGAGCGCCGGAAACGTCGATACATCTTCCAGTCCGACCGGAGTCGAAGTGATTCCGTCAAAATCACTTCCAATACCAACGTGATCAACACCGGCGACACGTCTCACGTGCTCGATATGATCCGCGACGTCGCCGATGGTGGCCTCTGCTCGATCTGTCAGGAAACTCGGCACAAACGTGATCATGATGACACCGCCGTTATCCGGCAACCGTTGAAGAATTGAGTCAGGGACGTTGCGTGCATGGTCGCGCAAGGCACGCGCGGACGAGTGCGAAAAAATGACCGGCGCTTCGGCAACATCGAGTGCATCACTCATAGTTGATGGTGCCACGTGTGAGAGATCGACCAACATGCCCATCCGATTCATCTCGCGAACAACCTCTTTACCAAACGGTGTTAGGCCGCCGTGTCTGGGGTCGTCCGTTGCCGAGTCGGCCCAATCGATATTGCCACCGTGCGTCAGCGTCATGTACCGCACGCCAAGGTCGTAATACGCACGGAGAACGCCAAGGGAATTTTCGATTGCGTGCCCGCCTTCGACACCAAGCATTGAAGCGATTCTTCCCGCACCAAAGATCCGTTCAATGTCAGAGGCACCGCGTGCCATTTCAAAGGCTCCGCCATAACGAGTAATGACTTGCCGTGCGATGTCGATTTGTTCGAGTTGGACTCGGGCGAAACCCGAATCACCCACGCCAGAAGGGATATAGACCGACCAAAACTGAGCACCCACCTGACCGGCACGAAGTCGCTCCAAATCGGTATGCCCGCTGGCATCACCCGCAATGTCATATTCTGGGACGCTCCGCGGGGCACTTTGAAAATTACGAATGGCCCACGGTAAATCGTTGTGCCCATCTATGAGCGGTGTTTCCGCCAGTATGCGGTGGGCCCGCTCCAAGTGTGACTCGCTTTGTCCGCGAAGCACGGACGGCAGGATGGCGGACAACAAGATGGCGGATGCAGAACTGAGTGCTAACGTTGCGTTTTTCATGACCAGAATGATGTCGATTAACTGGACGTGCTGGCAAGTGGCTATTTCAGACGTGCCGTAAAGCGTGACCCCTGCGGCACGTCTTCATAGCCACCATTGGTAACGTGATCACTGTTACGAGGTACCAACCGTTACTCGATGCCCCTGCGCTCCGTTTTGTGATGCGACGTTCTTGTGACCCGCACGAACGACATCTAGAATTTCGACAAGGGACCTCTGCCTGTCCTCCGACAACATGCTCAACGCAGAGTCGTCGGCGCGATCAATCGGCTCATCCAACGTTGCCAACAGATCGGTTCCCACGTCGGTGATTCGACAATAGACCACCCGACGGTCACGGGTAGACCGCTCTCGCACGACAAATCCTTTCGCCATCAATCGATCCAGCATCCTCGTAATGCCGGGTGCGCGTTCGACCATACGGTCAGCAACCTCTAGCGTGGGAAGTCCATCGGGAGACGCACCCCGCAGAATTCGGAGAACGTTGTACTGCTGGAGTGTGAGACCGTACGGTTCGACCACCGAATCGAAGTGACGCCGGATGACGTCTGCGGTCCGGAGCAGGCCGAGCGACCCTTCCAAACTCACAGATCGGAAGGCTTTACTCATTTTGATCTCTTGAGCAACCGACAAAGCAATGACCATAAAATCCCTCGCTGAACATGAATATATCCAGTCAACGATTGCAGGGACAAACATCTGCCGGCAAAGATTGTCTCGCAGCGGATCTGCCAAAGTCCGAACCGGGTCCACATCGACTACGGAAGTAGAATCAGTTGACGGATGGCGACTGGGCTAATGACATCGATCCCTGTTTGATTGACGACGTCGTTGAAGTAAAGCGTTGAGCCATCTGGGCTTACCGCTAGGTCATTTGTCAACGAC
>JAZDDC010000012.1:0-8583 GCA_036679565.1 Gemmatimonadota bacterium | reverse complement strand
GCCATCGGCCTGGACCGCGCGTTGGTCCAATGGAACCGGGGAACCGGTGATTGCCTTGGGTTCCGACGTCGATGGTATCCCCCAGTCCAACCAAAAACCGGGTGTCGCATACCGCGACCCCATTATTTCTATGGCCCCGGGTCACGGAGAGGGCCACAACTCTGGTCAGGCGGTGAACATCGTCGCCGCACTTGCGGTCAAAGAAATCATGGAGCGCGAAAACATAGACGGGACGTTGCTGTTGTGGCCGGGTGTTGCCGAGGAACAGGTGGCGTCAAAGGCGTTCTTCGTGCGAGACGGTGTCTTCGATGACGTCGATGTGAATCTCTTTACGCACGTCAGCAGCAATTTCGGCGTGAGCTGGGGTCAAGGAGGTGGCAACGCACTCTGGTCAGTGATGTTCCGTTTCACGGGTGAGACGGCCCACTCCGCGGGGTCGCCGTGGCGTGGGCGTTCGGCCCTGGATGCCATCATGCTCATGGCCCAGGCGTGGGAGTTCAAGAGGGAGCACCTGCGGCCCGCCGCACGTTCGCACTACGTCATTGTGGAAGGTGGCGATCAACCCAATGTGGTTCCGCAAACCGCGACGATCTGGTTTTATTTTCGCGAACGCGACTACGAGTTGACGAAGGAACAGTATGACGCCGCAGTTCTGATGGCGCAGGGCGCCGCGCTGATGACTCAAACTGAAGTCGATACGATACAGACGGTTGGTTCGGCGTGGGGTCGCCATTTCAGCAAACCGGTGGCCGAGGTGACGTATACGAATATCGAGCGGGTGGGCCTTCCCGATTGGAGTGACGACGACATTCGATTTGCAGAGGCGTTCCAGGAAGAGATGGGTGTCGAGGTCACGGGTCTTGTTGATTCACTCCCCGAACTGACCGGACCGGTCGATTTGTCCAAGTCGTTGGGTGGCGGTTCGGACGACATTGGTGACGTCTCCTGGAATATGCCGACCGTGACATTGCGGTATCCTGCGAACATGCGTGGCGGGCCGGGTCACAATTGGGCGAACGGTATTGCCATGGCAACACCCATCGCACACAAGGGCGGAGTCGCCGGCGCCAAGGTGCAGGCACTTACGCTGCTCGATCTTTTCCTCGACGGCGAAACCGTGGAATCCGCGTGGGAGTATTTTAATGATGTGCAAACGGCGGAGACGGAATACATCCCGTTCATTTCAGCGACCGATCAACCGGCAATCTTCTTGAACGAGGATCTCATGCAGAAATGGCGGCCGGTCATGCGTGAGTTTTACTACGATGCTTCAAAACACACGACGTATCTGGATCAGTTGGGAATCACCTATCCAACGATTCGACCTAAACCTGTTTCGGACGACGGCTCCGATGAAGCTAACTAGGCCGAGCTCATGAATTCTCTGCTAGGAGACCTACGTTTTGCCGTCCGCAACCTGAGGCAACGACCGACATTTGCGGCGGTCGCGGTCGGGACGATAGCGCTGGGCATTGGTGCGACCACTGCGATTTTTAGCGTGGTCAACGCGGTTCTGATCAAAGACCTTCCGTTCGAAGAACCGGATCGTCTCGTGCAGGTTTGGTCCAGCAACACCGAACGCGGCATAGCACGGGGTTTCATGTCGCCACCGGACATCGCGGACTATCAAGCACGCAACCGGACGTTCGTCGATCTGGCAGCCTACTCTGAGGCTGAGCTGGCACTGATCGACACTGATGGCTCCGCGGTAAAGACCACAGGCACATGGGCCGGCGACAATCTCTTCTCGGTGTTAGGTGTCAGCCCGTTGCTCGGCCGGATCTTTACGCCCGGAGACGGTGGAGCGGGGGCGCCGAAGGTCGTTGTCCTCGGACATGATTTCTGGCAGGACCGTTTTGGCGGAGATAGCGGGATTCTCGGCACCTCGATCACCGTTGAGGACGATGCCTACACGATTGTTGGCATCATGCCACCAGGATTCGACTTTCCGGGTCATTCAAACTTTTGGCTGAATCGGTACCTCCTTTCGTATCCTGGTAGGTACGCTAGGTGGATGGATGTAATAGGTCGGGTTCAGCCTGGCGTGGATATCGAAGCTGCCCGTAGTGACCTCGCTAGCATTGCGGGGCAACTCCAAGCTGAGTATCCGGACTGGAACCGCGCGTATGGCACGACGGTCATACCGCTACATGAATCGGTGGCTGGCGACACGCGTGCGGCTTTGCTGGTGCTGCTCGGCGCCACCGCATTTCTGATGTTGATCGTGTGTGTCAACGTGATCAACCTGTTGCTGGCGCGGATGGCAGATCGCGGACGCGAAATCGCTTTGCGAACGGCGCTGGGAGCTGGACGGTTACGACTTGGCCGTCAACTCTTGACGGAGAGCTTGGTTCTTGCGGTGGCTGGTGCTGTCGTGGGTGTGGTGCTGGCGGTGTTAGGAGTTGAGGCACTTTTGACACTGGGTCCGGCCAATCTCCCACGACTCGATGAGGTGAGTGTAGACGGGGGTGTCTTGCTCTACGTCACCGCCATCACCATCGTGACCGGTTTGGCATTTGGTATGGCGCCAGTTTTTCGCCTGGCGCGAACCGATGTTCAACTTGTGCTTCAAGATGCGAGCAAGGGTTCCACCGTCGGGTTGGGTCGTGAACGCTTACGCAATCTGTTGGTGACGACAGAGGTCGCGCTGGCCGTAATGCTGGTCATCGGTGCGGGTCTCTTGGTGAAAAGCTATTCCTTGTTAGTCGAAACGGACCCTGGGTTTAACGCGACAGGAATACTGACATTCCAACTTGATCTGCCCACGGCAAGTTATCGCGATCTGCCTAATGTTTCTGAGTATCACCGGAATATGACTGAACGATTGGGCAATATTTCCGGTGTGACTTCGGTGGCCGGTACTGCCACGCTACCGTTCGACCCGGAAATCCCGTTTCTGGGCAATTTCCTCATCAATGGACGACCTCCTCCGCGCGAGGGCGAAGAACCGCGCGCGCACTACCGGCAGGTCACGCCTGACTACTTCCGGACCATGGGTATCGGGTTAGTCACGGGGCGGGAGTTTACGTCTCTCGATCATGGAGATGCACCGGGAGCCGTGATCATAAATGAAGCCCTCGCACGACGCTACTTCTCTGACGAGGAGCCGATTGGAGAAGTCATCGAAGGTCTTCCGCCGCATCTTGCGTTGGGCGGGTTCCTGGTGGATCGATTTCAGATTGTTGGTGTTGTTCGCGACGTGAAGTACTCCGGTCTTGCCGAAACATCAGAGCCTTCACTGTACTTACCGGTTGCCCAAGCTCCCTTCAGACGAATGAGTTTCACGCTTCGCACGATGGCCGACCCGATCACGCTCATGACACAAGTGCGCCGCGAGGTAGCGGGCGTCGATCCCACCGTGCCCATCTCTCGGGTAGAAACGATGGAGCGTTTGTTGAGTACGTCGGTAGCGCGTGAACGATTCAGCATGTTGCTCCTCGGCCTCTTTGCTGTCACCGCGCTTCTACTGGCGGCGGTCGGTATTTACGGCGTTATTTCCTACTCGATTGCGCAACGAACCGCTGAGCTGGGTATCCGCATGGCGGTCGGTGCCGATGGTGGAGACGTATTGAAGCTTGTCATGCGTCAAGGTGTGCAGCTGGCGGCCTGGGGTGTGGGCACTGGTTTACTCGGTGCGGTCATGTTGAGCCGCGTGATGGCGAGTCAGCTTTACGGCGTTAGCGTACGCGACCCCCTCATATTCACCAGCGTCGCATTGGTGCTAGGGTTCGTCGCACTTCTAGCCACCTATCTTCCGGCCTTGCGGGCTGCCAGGATCGAACCGGTGCTGGCGTTACAGGGCGGCCGACGGTGAGTTGCCTGAGAATGTCGGCCTACGCATGGCCGGTCCCGTTGGTGCAGATAAAAATTGGATAGACGGCTGGCGTGCCACGAGCTGAGGCGGCAATGCACATGTGAGTCCGCGATGGTGTGTCGTGCTTTGAGCGGCCACGTCTAAGGCATTGGTGATAATGGCGGAACCATATCTGGAACGACTTACGAGTACCTTGGAGGCGTTGCGGATATTGAAATCGCGCCGCGTACGGTTGGAATGTCGCCACTTTTTTAGCGGTGCGGCGTTGTACGTCAATGGCAATATCTGTGCGACCCTAACACCAAAGGGTTTTGCGGTCAAACTTTCCGAACCTGACCGATTGCGACTTTTTCAAACACGTCAAGGTCGGCGTCTTCGGTATTTCAAAAACGGCCCAGTCAAAAAGGAGTACGTTGTTCTAGGCCGTGCATTGAAATCCAATGCCGGTCGGATGCGGTCGGTGCTGCGGGAAAGTATCAAATACGTCACCGCCTAGCTGATGTATTAGGCAATTCTAATTTGGGGAGTGTGGCGGTCTTAGAAGGGCCGCCATAAATTGGACCGGTCCCCTTCACCTGCCGCGGCTGTCTGCATTGCAGTCGGGCGTTCGGAGATTCATGGCGAACATCATCATTCCACCCGGTTGGCGGATTCCCGACCGTGAGGCTACGCCCGAATCGGTCTACTTCAATCGTCGCGCGTTTCTCAAACAGACCGCACTTGGGGCCGCTGCCGTGGGTCTGGGCGCGTGCGGAACGGAGTTTACGCCGACAGAGATTCCGGACGAACCCGACCTGAACAGTTCTTGTAACGCCAGTCCGCCGAGCCATCCGCTGCAAACCATCTGTCCATCACCTACAGCCGATTTGTATCCGGCCAGCCGAAATATGGCCTACGAAGTCCTCGGCGGTCCTGCAGAGACCAATCGCATCGTGGCGGCGAGTTTCAATAACTACTATGAGTTTTCCTCTGGCGGTTCGACGAACATCAATACCATCTGGCCCAACGTCGGGCCGTTACAGACTCAGCCCTGGACGGTCGAGGTAGTCGGCGAGGCGGAACTGACCGGCACATTCGATGTGTATGATTTGGAACGGGAATTTGGGTTAGAAGAACGTCTGTATCGCCATCGCTGCGTCGAAGCGTGGTCGATGGTGGTGCCGTGGACTGGTTATCCACTGGCCAGACTTCTTTTACGAGGCCCTTCGTATGGACGAGGCGCTGAACGAACTGTCGTTTGTGGTAACGGGGATATTTGGCGAGCCATTGCCCAAGCAACACGGTGCACCATGGCGCTTGGCAATCCCGTGGAAGTACGGTTTCAAGAGCCCAAAGGGGATGGTTCGTATCGAGTTTACGCGGGAGCAACCACCTACGTTTTGGCCTGACGTGTGGTCGGAAGAGTACGGGTTCTATTCCACGGTCAATCCAGCCGTGCCGCATCCGCGATGGACTCAGGCGATTGAAATCCCGCTCGGTACGGTTGAGCAAAGAGTAACGGAACTTTTTAACGGATACGGGAGTTACGTTGCGGATCTTTACGATCCTAATCTGTTGACGTACATAAGCTGATCCTGCACCAACCTGTTAGGAACCGATCCTCGTGAAGTATCCAATGACCAGATCGGTTCCTGCGGGTAGGTTCTTGCCCGCGAGCGGCTTGCGGACGCCGAGTTCAATTTGGCCGGGGCCGGCACCGATGAGAAAAGAAGGACTAAACCGCAGCATCTCCCGTTGGGCACCGTTTGCGACTACGCCGCCAAAAACCGGTGTGTCTCCATACCACCCGTCCAAGGCCATTTTGTATCCAACGGGCCCGATCTTTCCCCCAACCGCCGTATAGAAAAATCGTTCGTCGCCGAATGCACTGCGGCTGTCGGACGCTTCTTCTCTCAATCGATACCCAATCCATCCCATCACGTATGTAGGGTTGGGATAGAACGAATGACCCAGCTCGAGCATCACCTCCCAATCACGTTGACCATCGCCCAACGGAATCACATTCGTTCCGACGTCGAAGTCGCCGACCGGAAGTTTTACGCCGGCGCGTATGGCTACGGGAACCGTGATACCAAGTGGTCTCAACGGATTCGCGCGAACGTACAAGCGGATGTCGCCAAGGCCCGATGAGATGCGTCTTCCAATCACGTCGTCAAACCGTAGTCTTTGGAAAGAAAACTGTGCCCAGGCGTCTACGCCCTGTAGAAGACCCAATGCAACCGTTAGGAATGACTGTGTCGAAACCGCATGACCGTTGGCCTGAAAGGGGTTGACGTTCCCTTCGACGTTGTACGCCTCACGTGTGTTTTGGTGGTACACTGCAACTGAGGCCCAACCCCGTCCGGGTGGTTCCACCCACTGTGCGTCCACGGCGAACGGGTAGGTGACAAATGCAAGGATCGCGAACGCGGCACCGACGAAGTGTGGTTCCCTCATGTATCGAAGGACCGTTCGTGAAACTCGCCGGAAAGACTCATCGTAGGTTCTCATGTAATACACGCATTTGTAAAATCGCCACTATGTCTGGGAGGGCAGAATGTTGCGAAGATGGATTACCACGTTCGTCACAGTATTCACGGTTGTGCTGTTCGCGGTTCCGCTGAACGCCGGCCCCATTGCCAACCATTCAATCTCGGTAGAGAACGCCGAAGAAGCCACCATTACGGTGCGAATCCGCAACGAATATCGTTGGGACGTTACGGTGCAGCTCGTCACCAAAAACGGTCGTACCATAGACCTAGGACCTGTCGCGGCTGGAACTGGCCTCGTAGCACAGGTGGCCGAGTCTATCTTGGATGGCACGGAGCTGTTGCAATTACGTGCCGTCTCGGTTCAAAAAACCCGCAGTCATCTTGGCGAATCGTTTTTAACAGATGACACTGTTACTAGCCGATTGTTTACCGCCAAGCCTGGTGGTGTTGTCGAAATGCGCGTCGGCGAAGAATTGTCTGATACACGGATCTGGGTACACCGAGGCTGAGAGTATGGAGGGCCGCCCGGGTGTGATATGAATCACAACTGAGCACAAGCACCCGGGCGCCTCCACAATCTCTGGTCCCAGAGGTAACTTAGATGCCATGCCCAAATCGACGAGGGGGGCACGTGGCGACGGTTGCCGAACTAAGGACCCAGGCAAGAAAACTCGAAGAAGCGGGCGACTCGGCCCAAGCGCTTGCGCTCTATGACGAGTTGCTGCGCCAATTCGAGCAGGCTCCGGATTCCGTCGAAGATGTTTCAGATGTCTATGTACGTGCCGGGGATTTGCGAATCCAACTGCGGCAACCGGCGCGCGCATTTGCGTCCTATCAACAGGCTGCCGAAGTCTATGCAAAACTAGGGTCGGCCAAAGACATCAAGACCCTCTGTGTCAGGATGATCAATGTTGTACCGGCGGCTGGAAATGTATACGCCCGGTATGCCAGACGTTTGTACGAAAACGGTCACGTGGAATCCGCACTCGATGTGCTGGTCGAGTATGCTAGCAAAGCAGAACGCGATCTTGTGACCGACGCAGTGAATGCTCTGGTGGCCCGGCCGAGCGGAGAGAGACGGTCGATGATGTTGGATCTCTTGAACACCATCGACGCGGATACCACCGGCCAGGTGTCCGCCGCGCGACGCGTTTCTGGCGAACTAAGAAAAGCTACCGATCCCACAGCAACCGATCATTTGGCGGGTGTTAGGTTCACGGTGCGCAACGACGAACCGGTACACCGCGTCAAGAACGTCGTGCGACGTTCCGTGAGCAGCTCCACACGGGATGCGGCGCCGATAACGGTCCAGAACCTACCTGATGGTTTGGGCACGGAGCGGAGCATTGGCCCACGTTTGTCTTGGGGTTATGTGGGAGGTGCCCTCGGGATTGTTGCTGTGGTCTTGGTGGGCGTAGCATCGTTCAAAAGCGACGGCAGTAGTGATGCGGGATCTGTAACGACAGTGGGCGCCGTAATCGACTCGAGCGAAACATCTGATGACACACGGTCGGGTGATTCTGTCATCGGGGCAGCACAACCTCCCGTCGCGAACACTTCAAGGGCTCCGACCACCCAATCTAACTCTTCGACTCCCACTATAGCCGGCTCGAGACCCGTGACTGACGCGGTAAACGCCCTGGATTCAGCCAGAGCCATTGCCGAACCGATCATCGTCGAAAGTCTTCTTGTCAGGAGCGTGTCGGAGGTTGAGTTCCGCGGGCAACGAGGATTCAGAGTTGTCCATCTACTGGACTCCGTGGCAGAGTTCATTGTCGAGTCGTATTCCGTTGATAGCAGCTCGGCAAATTCGTACCCTTTAGGTACGGTGATCGTCAACACGGTGCCGCCTGATACAACGGTATCGATCGTTCGTTTCGACGAGGAGTACCTGGTCTTTGCCAGTGGTCTAGTTTCTGAGGATAGTGCGCGAGTCCTGATTGGTCTGCTTCGGGTGAGGGCACCGTCCAACTGAACGATCGCAGGCGGTCCTGATACATCACTCGCCAAGGTTGTTAGGCGTCGATGAGCCGTCCGGCGATGCGGTCCCAAGAGAAATCCTTGACGGCAATGGAGCGCAACTCCCGGCCGATTTCATGACGTCGATCGTGGTCGTCGTAACCGGACGGGTAGAGGTACTCTAAGGCGGCTTGGATTTGCCGGGGGAGTTCTTCGACGAATCGGTCCCGGTCAAGTCGCATCAACTTGGCCAGTTCCGGTTTGCTTGACTGCACGGCATCCACCACGTCGCACAGACCCGCGTGATAACTGCAGATCGGTAGTACGCCCGCCGCCATC
>JAZDDC010000119.1:0-2351 GCA_036679565.1 Gemmatimonadota bacterium | reverse complement strand
ACTCCGAAGCGGTACTGACCAATGGCCATTACGGTTTGATTGGGCTGAGAGAACGCGCGCGGCAAATCGATGGTACGTTGGATGTGGAATCTCGATTTGGCCTAGGCGTAACACTGAGACTGACGCGCGATGGCAAAACGAATGGCTCGGGCGTTTGTAATCTCGATGAGTGAAAACATTCGGGTCGTGATTGCAGACGATCATGAGATCGTACGCGATGGTTTGCGCATGATCCTAGAAGGCGAAGAGGACTTTCTGGTTGTCGGTGAGGCCGGAAATGGCGCGGATGCGGTTGAACTCGTGGAGCGATTGCACCCTGATGTAGTGTTGATGGACATCCGTATGCCCGAGGTTGGTGGTTTGGCGGCGTTGAAGCAACTTCAAGAAAAGAAGCTCAACGTGTCTGTGGTCATGCTTACTACGTACGATGAGGATCAGCTTGTTCGAGATGCGTTGCACGCTGGCGCGAAGGGATACTTACTCAAAGACACGGGTCGGCAAACGCTGTTTCGAACCATACGCGCGGCCGCGTCCGGCGAAACATTGTTGACTTCTGAGGTGATGGAACGGTTGGTCAGGTCTGGCGACGGCGCCACAAAAAGCGGATCGCAGTCCGTCCAACGGTTGACGCGGAGGGAGCGTGACATTCTTGAGGCCATCACGCGGGGTTCTAGAAGTCGTGAGATTGCCGATCAGTTTGGGATTACGGAGCGTACGGTGAAAGCACACCTGGCCAACGTCTATTCCAAGTTGGGTGTGCGGTCCCGAACGGGAGCCGTGGCGCGAGCATTGAGGGAAGGGATGGTTGGCATTGACACAGATTGCTCGTGAAAGTTCGGCTAGTTGATTGGGGCTTGACTCGACAATTGTAGTATACATACGCAAAACCATTGATTCAGTCTGGCGGAGGGCGTTGTGAGAATACTGCATACAAAGCCACGAGTCGCCTGCAAAGCCCCTTTGCGTATATGCGGGCTCATCTTGGGTGTCGTGTTTGGACTGGGTATTTGGTCCAAAAGTGCGCAAGCCCAATACGCCACGTTTAGCTTCGCGCCCCCAGACCGTTTGAGTTTTCAGGAAAAACACATCTTTAAGAAGGAAATACTTACCGGTCTGGCCCAACCGGAGACCGAAATTGAGTCCAGCGAGACACGCTACGATCTGCGTAAAACCGCCCAGGGTTATGCGGTCGTTGCAACACCCCTGCAGGAAGAGCCGCTCACCGAAAGTGGAGCGAACTTGTACAATGCGTTGCTCTCACGGGCGACAATCACGTACGATCTGGATGACCGTGGTCAACTCACGAGTGTTCGTGGTGCGCAACGAGCATACGATGACTTAAGAGAGTCGCTTTCTCCCGAAATGACCGATGTCGTGTTTTCTGCCCTCGGCGCTGCGGGACAAGACCCGGTGGCGTTGGTGACGAATCTGTGGAATGGGCGGATGATACTCGGCCAGTACGTCGGACGCCGAATCAAATTAGACACACTTTTTAAGGCCACGGGCGATGTACAATTACCCGTTGGTGGCACGGCTCGCGGAAGTATCGAGATGTTCATGAGATCGGCCGAATGCCCTACAAATCAATGCGTGCAGGTGTTGATCAGCTACGTATCTACCGATCAAACTGTCGCTGATCGACTCGGTACGGCCATGCGGGGGTTGGTTGTTGGAATGGGTCACGCTTTCTTGGGCATGCTCGCCGCCAACGAAGAGCTGAGGCGGGCACTTGAAACAGAAGCTGGTGTCACGATCGACCTCAACACGGACATCGACGCGTTGGTGCCGCATTTCCAGATTTCGAATGCACGGTTCGAAAGCGAAAACGTCCGCTTGATCGATACCAACACCGGGCTTCTACACTCCGAAGGCGAGATACAGACAATCAAAGCGTCTTTTGGAATCACAGGCCAACCTGTCACGCAGCTGGTCATCAAGCAGACACATCTCTACGACTATACGTATCCGGAGTGATCGTTGACGCACAAATAGTGCGCCGACCAGGCCGTCAAGAACATGGCGATGTCTGTTCGATGTCTGCGCCCACGTAGTAGTTCCATTCCTGTTGTGAAAGCGTGTCCGTCCAAATCAATGCACATGCTTTTTCAACCAGCAACGATGCCCGCGGCCATGCCACGATTGACGCACCAGTGCCTGACGCCGCTAGCCAATTGCCTGTAGAACTAAACGCAACGCTCAACACATCCCAGGGCACAGTGAGCACGCTTGGTTTGGCAAGCGGCTCCTGCAACGACCAAATACGGACCGTCCGGTCGGCGCCGCCAGTCACCAGTTCGGTTCCGCTGGGATCAATGGCGATGGAGCGGATGACTCCGTCGTGTCCGCGTAAA
>JAZDDC010000118.1:0-3708 GCA_036679565.1 Gemmatimonadota bacterium | reverse complement strand
GACGCCCGGTTGGCACATAACCACCGGACCCGCGGGCATTCTTTACGACCCGAGCAACTCCGCCGAGGGTGAATTCCGCCTGGAATCAGAGATTTTTCTTTTTCCGACCAACGGCCGAGATCGGGAGGCCTTTGGCATCATCTTGGGTGGTCGTCATTTGGCGGAGGACGGACAGTCCTATACCTATTTTCTCATTCGCAACACAGGATCGTTCGTCGTGAAGGGACGCACCGGTGGCGATACATCGACATTGGTACCGTGGACGGATTCCGATGTCATCGTGAAGCAAGCCGGTGAGGAAACGGCCAAGAACATATTGGCCGTTGAGGCACGCGCCGACGAAGTCGATTTTCTGATTAACGGACAGAAAGTCGCGAGCGTGCCGCGAGGCGATTTGGATGTAGATGGCATCGTTGGTCTTCGAGCCAACCATTCGATCAGTATGCACGTGTTGTCCTTGGCAGTGACCCGGGGTACGGGTTCGTAACAGGCGCATTGGAGCGTGGCCGTCCTTAGCACTCGGCCCGAAAAAGTGGTCGATACTGAAACGGGCGACACCGGTTGGGGGTCGCCCGTTTCGCATTGAGTGATGGGCACTGCGACCGATAGTTAGTCGCTGCGCTGTCTAAGTCGAATGCTTCCTGTGACCGTTTGGAGCGACAACTCGCGCCCGCCGCCCCCGATTGTTCCGTTCACACGTCTCGACATGAAACGCCCGCGAACGGTCAACGGAAAGTCGGTGTTGATGCTGCCTGTGACCGTCTTGGCGCTGACGTCTGCGCCGGCATCCTCCGGCAGATCGACGACAATTCGGCCGGTCACTGTCGTGATCTCCAGGTCTCCCGTCCAGTCAGCGCTGCCCATGGATGCACGGATGTGTCCGGTTACTGTCTTGGCCCGCGCGTAACCATCGGTCGAAACGTCGATATCGTTCTGCCGGAAAACAGTACGCCTGCCGGCACCGCGATCGTGAAGGTCACTTCGGTGTCGTTGTCATCGGCGCCCAGTCTACTCCGGTCGCCGGCCCGACATTCATTGTCGCGATTGCGGCGATTTCGTGGGTAAATGGCGCAGATCGTCACACCGTCGCGATGTTCGATTACGTCAAATTCAACATCCTCCGCATAGCCTTTTCGCCCCTCGCGCTTTTCCGCGGTTATCTCGGCGCGATCTCCGCGCGCAGCCGTGGCTCGGATGTCGCCAATGACACCGTTGATCTCGATGATTTGGCCCGGTTGCAATCGTCCAGTCCACTCGAAATCCTGTGACACCGCGGCCAATGGCGTGATTGAGATGACCGCCAGAACCGTGGCGGCCAAGCGGCCGACGTGGTGAACAGCACCATTGAATCGGTGAGACATCGGCGTGGTTCCTTTCACACGGGGAATGGTTACGACCTATCAATTGGATGGCACGAACAGGGAAATGGTTGCGACGCGGAGGTTGTTGGAACCGCTACTGGCCGTGTCCTTCCGACTCATCAACGGCATCGATGCCGAGCAGACGCATCTTCTTCCACAGATGACTGCGATCGATGCCCAACGACTCTGCGGTGTCGCGTATTCGCCATTCGTGAGAATCGAGAGTGGCGATGATGAACTCGCGCTCGAATTGTGTTCTGGCGTCCTTTAGGCTCTGGCGAGGATCGTTGGCTGTGGTCGGCGTCTCGTGTTGCTGAATGGCATCTCGAACCTGGCGGGCATCGAGAATTGTACCCGGGTTCATCACGATTAATCGCTCGATCGTGTTGCCCAGTTCTCGCACGTTTCCGGGCCATGCATGGGTGCGTAGCGTCGCTTTGGCCCCGGTCGTTGTTTGTATGTCGGGGCTAGTACCATTGTTGCTCGATGTGCGCCGAATAAAGAACTCAGCGAGTGGATCGATGTCTTCTGTGCGTTCCCGCAGCGGCGGCACCGTAATCGTAATGACACTGAGACGATAGTAGAGGTCTTCTCGAAAGTTTCCACGCTCGACTTCGCCGAGCAGGTTCTTGTTGGTCGCGGCGATCACTCGAAAGTCGGAGTGAATGGTTCGCTCGCCACCGACACGCCGGAACTCTTTTGTTTCCAGCGCCCGCAAAAGCTTGGCTTGCATCATGAGCGACATGTCCCCGACCTCATCCAGGAACAGCGTACCCTTGTGGGCGAGTTCCAAACTGCCTTTGTGATCGACTCGCGCTCCGGTGAACGCACCGGCCGTATGCCCGAACAATTCACTTTCGATGAGTGTTTCGGGTATCGCGGCGCAATTGACGGCTATGAAGGCGCGATCGGGAGGCGGTCCAAGTCGGTGAATCGCCGCAGCGACGATCTCCTTCCCGGTCCCGCTCTCGCCGATGATCAGTACCTTGGCCTTCGTTGCCGCTGCGCGATCGATGGCTTCATACACCGTGTGAATCGCCGTGCTGGTACCAACCATCGCGTAACGTGTAAAAGCTTCGTCCAACGACAGTCGATGCGCACGCTGCCGGCTAATTCGGTCCAAGATGTTCCGAACGGTTGTCAGAATGCGTTGGGCATCGACGGGTTTCTCGATGAAATCCAGAGCGCCCAGTTTCATCGATTCGACGGCCGTCGGAATCGATCCCTTCCCGCTGATGATGATCACGGGAATGTCGAGTTTCCGTTCCATGAGTGTTTCGAGGACCCGCATGCCCGGCACGCGAGGGAGTTCGAGATCAAGTAGGAGAAGATCGATTGGCTCGTCATCCAACAAGTCCAGTGCAGTTTTCCCATCGCCAGCCTCGAGTGTCTCATAACCTTCATGCTCGAGGACGTCGCGAATACCCTCTCTGATGTACGGATCGTCGTCGACAATGAGCGTGCGGGTCTTCTTCACGGGGTCGAACCGGTGGGAACTTTGGACGCATTGGTTTCGCGTGGGTACGTGTTGTTGTCGTTGTCGCGTTGTAGGGGCAACAGGATGCTGAATACTGAACCCGTTCCCAATTCACTTGCAACGTGTATGCGGCCGTCGTGATCATCGACAACCTTCTTGACGATGGCGAGGCCTAACCCTGAACCCCCGACGCTGTTGCTGAATCCCATCTCAAAGAGCTTTGCGATGTCGGGCGGCGCGATGCCGACGCCGGTGTCCATGACTTCGATTTTGACTTGCCCGCCGTCGTTGCCCGACGTCGTTGGTGTCGTGTCCAAACCTGTGACGAGTGTTATCACACCACCCTCCGGCATGGCATTGACGGCGTTGGCCACGAGATTGTCGAGTAATGACTCGAGTTGACCAATGTCGGCACTGAGCTTGGGTATGTCGGATCCAAGTTTGACACCGATGCGTATATCAGGTGGCGCAGTCCGTCGAAAGGCATCGCAGAACTTTGTTACGAATTCGTTTACATCGACTTGTGTAAGGTCGGGCTCTTCAAGATCGACGAACTTCAAAAAATTACTCGTGAGTTGTCGCAACTGTTCGATACGGTCCTCGATGCGACTGGAGTAGGGGTCGAGTCGATTTGCGACGGCCGGCGCGCGTTCCCGGTACTCGGTTTGCAATCGATGCAGCGTGAGCAGAATACTCGTGAGGGGATTGCGGACGCTGTGAGCCACGCGTTGCGCCATCATGCTCCACGTATCGGTGTCACTTTGTCCTTCCCGTTGGTTTCCGTCTGCCAAGGAAAACAGCCACCACGGTACCGCCGAGCCGTCGTGAAAGATCGGATCGAGTGTGACGCGACCGTGGATGTCGCCGAGC
>JAZDDC010000117.1:0-10396 GCA_036679565.1 Gemmatimonadota bacterium | reverse complement strand
GAAGTGGCATTGTTCATCGTCGTGGCGGTGACTTTGCGAATGACCGGCACGAAAGTCAGCCAGCGACTACGAGCCATTCGGTCGATGATTCCCGGAGCGGACAACACGGGGTCGTTTATCGACTCCGATGACGAAGTGGCCGTACTCGAATCCTCGTTGCGCGAACTGCGCATTCGCACGGAAACGGCGGTTGCGGCGCTGTCAGGCGAAGCGCGGACCGTCAACGAGTTCGCAATTCTGGTACGCGCTTCGGCCGAACGAGCAAATGATGCACACGCCACACTGGTTCAATCATCATCGACAACCGCAGACGGTTTGGAAATTCAAAGACGTGGTGCTGAGGCCGGAGAACGGCGTAGCGCAACGGCAAATGAATATGCGCGTGAGCTTGGCGAAAAGGCCAAAACCGTGTCGAGCGAGGTGGAAGCGCTACTGCAATTGGCAGACGCGGCCAGGAAGCAGACGCAACGTTCGCACGAAGCATTGAATGCGATTGAACATGACGTTGGCGGTACGGTGGATGCGGTGGCGACGCTTAACAAGACAGTCACCACGATGAATGAGACGTTACAGGATATTTTGGGCAGTGCCCGGCAGGCACACGTGCTTGCCCTTAACACGGCCATCAAGTCGGCGAATGGCGGAATATCAGAACAAGCGTCATCGGAGATGGCCGCGCGTTTTCGAACGTTGGCAGCCGACACGTCTGGTTCGGCCAGAGGGGCCGCGCAATTGGCTGATGAAATGCAGGAATACATTGCAACTGCGGACCGGGCCATGAGAGCTGGGCAAACCCGGGCGCGCGACGCGGTGATATTCACTGAAGCCACTGCCCGAGTTCTGAACGAGTTACACCTGGTGGCTTTGCGCAGCAACGAAATGACCGGTGCCTCCGTCGATGTGACGCGTATTCAAACCGAACATCTCAGCGAACTTTCAAAACACTTGGCCGATGCGGCCGCGAATCGTGTTGACACAACAGATCATGTTGCGGCGGCGGCGGATGCGATTTCTCTTCACAAAGCCGCGATGGACGAATTGGAATCCGCCGGAGCCTTCTTGTCCGCGGTGGCGGACCGCATGCAGAATCAGTTTTCCAAACTCGTAGTAAGGCAAGAAGTTTCGTCCGAAGCCGGCCAGGCCCGCGAAACCGACACACTTTCGTAATCCTGCCACCGGTGGCGCCACACGCAATGTTGGGATTACCAACCCGCAAGGTTTCACAGGGGGTGGAACGCGCGCAACGCCGCCCGGTAAGGCAGGATGAAACGATCAGCAAAATCTGCAAGCGCTGACTGAAGTGAATGACGATCTCGGAATTCAGCAGCTGTTGTACCCACGACGCAACGAACGTGTCTACCAAAACTTTGCGGCGAGGAGTAACTCAATCTGTAAGCAACGTCAGCAATGGAAAAACCCGGCATCTCGAACAGGGCGCTTGCATACAACAACCGCATTGCAGCCAGATATCTCTTGGGTGACGGTAGGCCGGCGCGCAAGAAACGAGTCATCAACGTAGTTGGATGCACGTTTAGCTGTGTGCACAACATGCGTACGGTTGGCGTCAGGGGAGCTACCATGACGATAATCTCAAAGATCTTGATAACGTCCTGCGACGCACCTTCCAATTGATAGATGACGTGAGCGAGGATGCGATTGGTTGCCGGCGACATCATAGTAGAAATCAGTTCACGCAGTTGATCCCAACCATCCCGCGCCGATACATCTACGACACGTCGAACGCCACAGCTTCCCAGTTGTAACAATCTTTCACTTGCTACTGTGTCGTGCTTGGAAAGCAATGCGATGGCCGGCACACCGGGAAAATCACGCACCAACTTACCAAGTCTGCGAACCTGATCCGGGCTGATCCAGTTGGGAGAGACCAGCACCGCTCGCACGGGACGTTCTCGAACCATCTTCGTGGCTTCCTCCACAGAAGACGCATGTACCGAGTTGAAGCACCGAGCCGTTGCCGCGTCTACCTTGGATCTGTCGTTTGGCTGGATCAACGTTGTAACTGTGGTTCGATATTGCGACAGACGGATTCGGTCGCGCGTGATGGTCGCGATCTGAAAATTGCAGATCGAGGAAAGTCCGAGCTCCACAGGGTAGGCTGCCAGGTAACGCCTGGGCGTCGAGAGACGACGGTAAGGGCCACAGAAAATATACCGCCCGTTCGTCGGGTAAGGGTGAAATGGTGGGGTAAGAGCCTACCGCGCGGCTGGCAACAGGCGTGGCACGGTAACCCCCAGCCGGAGCAAGGCCAAGTAAGCGGTGATGGCTCGACCCGAGCCGCTTGAACCGCGGGTAGGCCGCACGAGGCGGCGGGCGACCGTCGTCCCAGATAGATGACCATCCGCCTTCGGGCGAACAGAACTCGGCTTACGGCACGACCGGCCCGTCGTCACCATATTCACAGGCCTCGGATAACTGGCGAAGCAATCAGCTCAATCAACTAGATGGTAACACGCTTACCGGAGCGAACATCCGATGCGTATCCTGCCGCGTGGAATGACGTGGCAGACATACGTGTGTTCAGGGCTGCTCCGAATGAATGGACCCGGTTGATCTCTTGGCGCAGCGACATGCGGCGTAAGGGTTGGAAGCTGCTGCGCGTCAGCACGAAGGAGAACGAGATGATCGCTGTTTTTGGACGGACCCGAGAGGAGCTACTGAGTCAATGACACGCAGACTTTACATCGCCGTAGGATTTGTCCTCGCAACCGCCGGTTGCGCAACAAACCAGGCCCCGACACAAACGCGCCCACAAGAAGTCCCCGACGCAGCCACACGGTTCACCTACGCCAACGGGACAACTCGATATCTGTATGCCTCACACCGCGTCACCGAACAGGAGGTTGCGGGCCGATCAAGCCGAGCAGAAAACGTTTTGGGGATCCAGTTTTCGACCGGGATAACACAAGGCGCTAACAACCAGTCCGTGCAAATCTCCGTAGACTCGGTTCTGGAAGCGTCAGGTCCCGGCCTTACGGCGGCAATGCGCCGCGCGATAACCGGGTTAGTACTCGTCGGTACTCTCCAACCTACGGGTGAGATCACGGGTCTTTCGAGCAATGGCGAGCCCTCTACATTGATGGCCATCGTGACCACTGCCGTACAACAGTTCCTTCCACGGATCCCTGCGGACGGTGCCGAACCAGGAGCAATGTGGACGGACACAACAATGGTCGAGACCAACGACGGCTCCACCCGGGTCATGAGGAGTGCGGTCGTGTACAGCACGGCGGGTGATTGGATAGAAAACGGTAGCGTGTTGCCCATCACTTGGCGTTCCGAGTACACACTAGAAGGCGAGGGGCAGCAGATGGGCCAGAACTTCACGCTTACGGGCGCCGGCCTCACCCGCGGGGAACATCGGTTGTCATCTGATGGCTTATACTTGGGCACCAGCGCCCGCGATTCTTCCACTGCCGATGTCATTCTTCCAACATTGGGAATAACGGTGCCGATCTCGAGCGTTTCAGCTGACTCTGTAGAAATTATTCGATGATGTCTCGATCAATAGTGTGTTTACTCGTCGTGTCAGCAGCTTGCGTGACTCCGCTCCGAGCACAATTCCGCAACGCACGTTCTGCCGACTATCTGTTCCTCACATCCGTAACAGACATCCGTGCGGCTTGGGTAAACCCAGCTGGGCTAGCGGTCGTGCCGGAGGCATCCCTGTTGGGGGAATTCGTCATTGGCAGAATGCCCAACGGCGATTTTCACTTTGACCAATACACAATCGGTTTTAACTCCCGCGGTCTGTCCGTTGCATACCAGCGAGACCGTTTCGAGAACGGCCCTTCAACTAACATTGTCAGGATAAGTAGCAGTTTGCCCATGGCCCGAGGCGGGTTAGGGGTGTCAGTGTCGTGGTATGCGGCTGAGGGACCCAACGATCGTGACTTTGATGTGGGTTTCTTGTACAGCTTGAACCGAATGACGGTAGTTGGGTTGACTGCCCGTCACATTGGCAGAGCCGAGGTAGCGGGCATAAAAATGCCACTAACTTTTTACCTCCGGATACGATTTTTCCTATCGAGCCGGTGCCTTCATCCTGCTACCAACACCCAAACCCATCATGCTGTTAGCAGCCGGGGATCTCGGACCCAATTTCCGAATTGACCGTATCCATCTTGGGATTTCGGTGGGCGGACGTACGTCAGTAACCGGAGTCGTGACCGGTGTTGAGCGAATGGGTGAAACTGCGCTGGATCGAATTAGTCTGAGCGGTGTGGCGTCCAACGTGCTTGTTGGCCGATAACCGCAGCAAACAACTTCGTTCAATCTAAATAGTTACTAATCGACCAATCTCAACGGCATCACGAGACAGAGATACGACGCCGGATCATCCCATCCAATGGGTTCGATCGTGGCAGGCCGTTCCGGTGCTTTTAAGCTTAGCTGCACCTCATCGGTAGGCAGGTACTTCAAGATCTCAAGCAAATAGGTGGCATTGAATCCAATGTCGAGTGTCTCCCCCTCATAGACGATGGCAATCTCGTCCTGCGCCTCGCCTAAATCCGGCGTGTTTACCGAAAACTGCAAAGTATTTGGGCTGAAAGACAATCGTACCCGACGTGTCTGGTCGCTGGCCACGACGCTAACCCGACGGATTGCTGATGCCAAAGTCTGCTTGTCCACCGTGGCCATCTTGTCGTTTTCTTTGGGGATTACCTGCTCGTAGTTCGGATACGGTCCCTCAATAAGCCGGGTACATACTAGTGTTGACCCGGATCGGAAGCCCAGATGGTTCTCGCTTTTGCCTACCTCGATTTCATCGGTTGGACCAAACAATCGTCTAACCTGTTCGAGCGCTTTGGGTGGAATGATGAGATCGGCTGAACTGGCTTTACTTGTGGTCGGGATTTCCATCTTGGCCAGACGGTGGCCGTTGGTAGCAACCATCCGCATATAGTCTTCGCGCAATTCCCAGAGCACACCATTGAGAATTGGGCGGCTTTCCTCGGTTGATGAGGCAAAAGCAACGTGGCTTATGAGCTTTTGGAGATCCCCTGATGCGAGTGGCCAGGCCTTTTCAAAATCAATTACAGGAAAACTTGGGAACTCGTCACGTTGGATACCAAGAAGCTTGAAACGAGATCGGCCACATTCCAAGGTGACCCGCTGTTCTCCAGCACCGGTTACCCGGATGCCCGCGCTTGGTAGCTCACGAACGATCTCCACGAGTTTCTTTGCCGGAAGGGTGATTGCTCCCTCTTCATCGACTTCTGCCGGTACAACGGTACTGACGGCGATGTCGAGGTCTGTACCAGCGAGTCGGACACCCCCATCGCTGGCTTCAACCAGAATATTGGACAGGATGGGTAGAGTCGTGCGTGTAGGAATGCTTGAAGCAACGGCAAGCAAACCTTCGTGGAGTCGGTCACGTGTTATTGTGAATTTCATTTGTTCACACGGATAGAGTAACTAATACGTTCATATTATAGAAACTAGTAGTAGTAGTAGGGGTTCTTGAAGTGTCGATAAACCTGTTAACTGATTGTGTTATTTACGAATGCGCCACTGGTATGTTGTGGATTAGATGTCGAACATGTGGATGGTTTGCGGATAGTTGTGAATCTGTTCACACAGTCCACAAACGTCCACATGTTTCAAACACGGTTTTGCACGACCTCTCGTCGAGCATGTTCAACGCGGTCTCGAAAGAGTTGATCGTGTTTGATTTGGCCTTCGACTTTTCCTACTGAGTGAATCACGGTCGAGTGATCTCGTCCGCCAAAGGCCTGGCCGATCTCAACGAGTTGCATTCCTAGCAGGTCACGTGCGAGGAACATGGCAATTTGTCTTGGCACCGTAAGGGATTTTGTCCGGGACTTCGACCGCAGGCCTTCCGGTGTGACGCCCCAACGACGCGCCACGACTTGTTGCACCCGGTCCAGGGTTGGGGAGGCCTGTGCTTCGGCGCGCAATGTTGCGTCGTCGATTTTATCGGTAAGTGCATCTCTGGCCAACTCAATCGTAATTTCACGATGTTTGAGTGAGGCAAAGAGCAACAATTTGATTATACACCCTTCCAGTTCGCGGACGGAGCTTTTCACGTGTTCGGCGATAAACCGGAGGACGTCGTCCGGTATGGTAAGTTCCAGGTGTTCTTGCTCGGCCTTCTTGCGGAGAATTGCAATGCGGTGTTCGAGGTCAGGTTGTCCAACGTCGGCCACCATTCCCCATTCGAATCGACTGACAAGCCGGGCTTCCAGGCCAGGGATTTCGTTGGGTGCCCGATCGGACGTTACCACGATCTGCTTCCCGGCCTCGTGGAGGGCATTGAAGGTGTGGAAGAACTCCTCCTGCGTCATTTCCTTGCCTTCGAGGAAGTGCACGTCATCGACCAGGAAGATGTCAGCTTCTGTTCGGTATCGGCGCCTGAATTCGGGCATCGTCCGGCCATGGATGCTCTCGATGACCTCGTTGATAAACTGCTCCGCGCCCATGTAGAGGACACGAAAGGCTGGGTTTCTCTCGAGCAGGCCGTGTGCGATGGCCTGCATCAGGTGTGTCTTACCCAGTCCGGTGGCGCCGTAGATGAATAACGGGTTGTAGGTCTTTCCCGGCGCTTCGGCTGCGGCGTGTGCGGCGGCCGCGGCCAGCTCGTTCGATTTGCCAATGACAAACGTCGAGAACGTGTATCGATGGTTGAGCGGTGTGAGACCGGAGGGGTGCGGCCCGGCCGAAGCAGTGGGCGGAGCGACAAAAAAGTCCATTTGCGGACGTTCTGTTGCCTCAGGCTGCACCTCGAATTGTACGTCCACTCGTGTGCCCATCAACTGAGTTGCCAATCGTGACAACAACTCAGCATGTTTTGACGAGTTCCACTCGACGGCGAACTGATCAGGTGCGCTCAGCGTGAGGCGTCCTTGTTCGTACGTAACTGGCTTAACCGGCGCCAGCCAGGTCCGAATAGTCGTGTCGGGTAGCTCGTCGTGTGCCGCTTCGAGCAGGCGGGACCACACGTCGGGAGCTGATTTTTCCATCAACGTTTAAGAAAGGCAGGAATGTGGAGGTGAAAGGGCGGCGGAGATTGTATTCCTTGGAATTTGAAAAGTCAACCTTGACCACGGCCACGCCATCTCTTTAGCTTTCTCGCCCTGATCTAAGGAAAGAAGATGAAACCCACATATCAGCCGCGGAACCGTCGGCGATCAAATAAGCAAGGGTTCCGGGCTCGCATGGCCACCCGTTGGGGTCGTGCGATTCTCAATCGCCGGCGCAGAAAGGGACGTAAGCGTCTCGCAATCCAAATCCCGTCGAAACACGGAGGTCGTTGACCGGCCGGGGATTACCCCGGGCGTGGCGCCTGAGGCGCGGAACGGATATCAAGCAAATCCTCCGCACCGGTCGCCGGAAACGACACAAGTGTTTGGACCTTGCCTGGTGCACCAACGATTGCAATCATCCTCGTCTTGGAGTCATCGTGCCACCGCCGTTGATCTGGTGGTCCGAGCGCGGCCCGCCGCGTATGGGGCGGACTTCGATCAGCTTGCAGGGGAACTCGTGAAATGGCTGTGTTTTTACGACAAGTAGCGAGGCTGCCCAGGAACATCGTCCGTGGTCTGATAAGACTCTATCAGATTGCGGCGTCACCCTTTCCATCGCCTTGTCGGTTCTCACCGTCGTGTTCGATGTATGCCCTTGATGCGCTCGACCGTTATGGGGCGTTCAGGGGTGGCTGGATGGGCCTGCGGAGGATTCTACGCTGCCATCCGCTATCGAGCGGTGGGTACGACCCTGTCCGCTAGCGTCACGCGAGATCGTAGATAGAGAATGGATGACCGTCGCCGACTGATACTCGCGATCGCTCTCATGCTGGGCATTGCGGTTCTTCCGTCAATATTCTTTTCATCAGATCGAAACCCGGCTCCAATACCGAGTTTCGACTCACCGGCAACCAACTTCCCGCCGCCTCCCCCGGGCATCGGGGCGGGAAGTTCTGCCGTGCAACAAACGCCGCTTCCGCTCGCGGCCGATCCGGTTACCGGGGATGTTCCGGCGGAGGGACCGCCCCAGGGCGGCGAACGCTCCGTCGTTGTGAGTTCAGCGTTGTTCGAATACCGATTCTCAACGCGTGGCGCCCGTTTATTGGGAGCAACCCTGCGCGATTATCAAACACTGAAACCGGGAACCGAAGGGCCGGCGAACATCCTGCCAGATGATTCGGAATTTCTGGCAACCGCTCTTGTCTTCGGTACGGACACGGTGCCGGTGTCGTCGTGGGACTTCGAACCGTCCACCGATCGGCTGGAAATCACGATGGAGGGTGCGCAGTTGACGTGGGTGGCGCGTCGCGGGCCCGCCACCGTTCGCCTCACCTATACGTTCTACCCCGACCGTTACCTGTTCGACGTGCGGGGTCAACTGCAGGGCTTTCCCACGGACAACCCACTGCTCGTGGTTGAAATCGGTCCGGGGTTGAGGTCGGTGGAGGCGGATTCGGGCTTGGATTACCGAGCGTTTGGTATTGTCACCAAACAGAACCGCACGGAAAACCTCAAATTCAGCTCGTTGAGCGAGGGAGAAATTCAGGAATTGCCGGGGCCGTTTGAGTGGGTCGCCGTCAAATCCAAATATTTCCTTGGTGCAATCTTGGCGATTGACGAGGGTCAGCAACAGTTCGGTGGTGGTATTGCTCGAGGGTTGTTACGTGTCGGCCGCCAGACCCGGAAGGTACGCGTGCAGGCGTCGCTGGCCGTGCCGGGTGGGTCGTTTGGCTATTCGGTTTACGTGGGTCCGCAGGAGAACCGTCGTCTCACGACTATTGGCCACGAGTTGGAAGATGCCAATCCATACGGTTGGATCATGCGGCCCATTATTCGCCCCGTCTCAGTGGTGATCGTGCGCATTCTTGTTTGGGGACACGAGAACCTGAGTATTCCGTTCGGGTGGATGCTCGTGTTCTTCGGCGTGGGCATTCGTCTCCTGATGTGGCCGCTAAACCAAAAGGCCATGAACTCTCAAATGGCGGTCCAGGAGGTCCAACCGGAGATCGAGGCTATCAAGAAGAAGTACAAAGACGACCAGCAGCGTCTTGGCCAAGAGACGATGAAACTTTACAAGGAGCGAGGTATCAACCCGGTGGGTGGTTGCTTACCAATGCTTCTGCCAATGCCGATTCTCTTTGCGTTCTTCTTTGTATTCCTCAATACGATCGAATTGCGCGGGGTTCCCTGGTTGTGGCTGCCGGACCTTTCGCGTCCCGATCCGCTTTTTATCATCCCCTTGTTGATGGGCGGATCCATGTTCCTGGTGACGAAGTTGGGTCAACGTGGGATTCCGCCAAATCCTCAGGCCAAAATCATGCTGTACGCGATGCCAATCGTGTTTACCGTCATGTTCTTCAACTTCTCATCTGGACTAAACCTGTACTACACGTCGCAGCAGCTGGCCAGTCTTCCGCAACAGTGGTTGATTTCACAACGTCGAATCGCGGCCCGGGCGGGTTCTAACAAATAACGAGAGGTTCCTCCGGTGCTGACTGATGTCATAGCAGCGGTTGCCACACCAGCGGGCCGATCGGCCGTCTCGTTGATCCGCATCACAGGTGACGGCGCGCACGCCGTGGCCTCTCGTGTTCTTCACCCCTTCACAAAATCCAATCCTCGTCACGTCCGTCGATCGACGATCGTTCATCCATCCTCAGGGGAACGTTTGGACGATGTGTTGTACACGGTATTCGCATCGCCGCACTCCTATACCGGTCAAGACATCGTGGAGATCTCTTGTCATGGTGGTGTGTTGGTGCCCACCGAAGTGCTGGAAGCTTTGCTGGGCGCAGGTGCCAGGCTTGCACGTTCGGGTGAGTTCACAAGACGCGCACTGTTGGGGGGGAAAATGGACCTCCTGCAAGCCGAAGCCATTGGTGATCTCATTGAGGCTTCGGCTCCGGCGCAACGCCGGGCTGCATTCGACCAAATGGAACGTGGACTGACCCGACGCATTGAAGAGTTGAGGCAGAAGGTCTTAGACGTAGAAACACTTGTGTGTTACGAGATCGATTTCCCCGAAGAAGATTCTGGGCCGGTGCCGCCGGAGCGAATTCGAGAAGCGATCGATGGTCTTCGCGATACCTGTCAGATGCTGCTTGCAACGTCCACCGAAGGTGAGCGGTTGCGTGAGGGGGCGGTTGTTGTCATCGCCGGATTACCTAACAGTGGAAAGTCTTCTCTATTCAATGCGTTGTTGGGCATGGAGCGCGCCATTGTTACCGACCTGCCCGGTACGACAAGAGACGCCATCGAAGCGCCACTGACGTGTGACGGTTTCCCAATACGATTGGTTGATACCGCGGGTCTGCGTTCCACGACCGACGTGGTTGAGCAGAAAGGTATTGAGGTCAGCCACCGGTATCTCGCCGGCGCGGACGCCGTCCTAT